>NZ_JAERLZ010000040.1:0-2282 GCF_018256175.1 Gluconobacter sp. Dm-44
GCGATACATTAAGGACATGAGGAAGGGACACCACACCAGCCTCATATCTCGCAATCTCTTAGGAGGCTCACCCTATGTCTTTCACCCTGACCAAAAAAGAAGCCTTGGAGATCCAGGCAAAGCAGATTGAGCATTATGTTTCGGTTTACGGCGAGGGGGTTCGTCAGGCCGTTGCAGATGCCACGACCGCCGACGAACTGGCCGACGATGTGGGTTATGACGTTGTGACGATCAATCGTCATATTCCGCGCGGGGGGGCCATTGAAGCCCTTATCCCGGCAAAGGTGGAGGCAGAGCGCCGCTATCGTGAAGGCTTGGCGCAGCTTCTTGGTGGGGAGGGCTAAGCCATGACCCGCAACAGCTACGAAGAACGCCAAGAAGCACGCCGCGCCCGCTATGAAGAACGGGCAGAACGGGCACGCAAAGAGGCGGAAGGAAAAGCCCGCCGTGCCACCACGATGGCGGATTGCATCCCTTTCGGACAGCCCATTCTTGTGGGACACCATAGCGAAGGCCGCGACCGCAGATTCAGGGCGCGGATTGGTCAAGTGATGACCCAAGCCGTGCAGGCGGATAAGAAAGCCGACTATTACGAGCAGAAGGCGGAAGGCGTTGGAAAAGGCGGTATTTCTAGCGACGACCCGCAGGCAATCGAGAAACTGACGGCACAACTTGAGAAGCTGGAAGCGGACAGCATCAAAATGAAAGCCGCAAACAAGGCGGTTAGAAAGAATGACCGCAAAGCCTTGGAGGCGTTAGGCTACTCGGAAAAGGCGATTGAACTGCTGTTCAAGCCCGATCATGTGGGCCGGGTTGGTTATGCAGATTTTGAACTAACGGGAAACCGGGCAAATGCTCGCCGTATCCGCCAGCGCATCGAGGTTTTGAAAAAGACGCAAGCGCGGGAGAACGTGGAGCAGGTGGGAGAAGGCTATACCTATCGCGAAGACAGCGAAGAAAATCGCGTGATGTTTGAATTTGACGGCAAGCCAGACGCGGAAACGCGCCAAGTCTTGAAAGACCATTCTTTCCGCTGGTCTCCCACACGCGGGGAAAACGGCGCTTGGGTTCGTCACTTGAATAACGCCGGTATCTATAATGCCCAATGTGTGCGGAAGATACTGGACGCACAGAAGGACTAACAAAGGCCGGATTTAGGAAGAAATCCTAAGTTTTAGGTGGGCGCTTTACCGGCGCTCACCGTTTGTTTTTCTAGAAAATTTGCAATTTTTGCTTGCGCTTTTTAGTGTATCGCGATACATTAAGAACATGAGGAAGGGACACCACACCGGCCTCATATCCCGCAACCTCATAGGAGGCTCACCCTATGCGAAACGATATTACTTTCGACTTTACCCGCACCATGATTGCCGCATGTGTTTTCGGCGTTGGGGTTGGAATCATTTGGCGGCTCACCGGCTTTGCCGCGCTGCTCCTGATTCCGCTTTGCATGTTCCCTGTACGGCGTAGCGCCGGTTCATGGGCATCTTCTTTCACCATCGACATTCCGTATTTCTGGCGTCGTCCGACCTCTGAAAGTGATCTTGTCGAATGGCGGAAGCATCGCCGGATCTTCGGTCTCGTTTTGTCGATTGCCGTCATCACGCGGTTAATGCTGGTGGCTATCGTGTAAATCCCGCCGCCCCGGCATTGCCGGGGCGGTTCGTTAGGATCGAAAATGAAAAAACAAATCGACGCCTTGCGGCGTCACTTTGCTTTTCTGGTATTTCTGGCAAGCCTAGGGCTTGCGGTTGGGTTCACATGGTCCCTAGGGGGATGTGTGGCCCTTTTGGCAATTCCGCTCCTAGTGTGTCCTCTGGATCTTTGGAAACGGGGAGATATGGCGACCTGCACGCTGGACGTGCCGAATGCCTGGCCGATACCGCACGATATGGCGGGTCGGAAAAAATGGCGTCGATACTGGTCGGAAATGCTCGCTATCGCCATGTTTGCTCTTGTCACCCGCCTTTGGGTGCTGATGTATCATTAGGAGTACACATGCCCCCGAACGTTTTTGCGCCGATAGGCCATGCGGTCCAAATTGTCTTCGGATTGGTCGGTTTGTTCGGTTTAATCCTGGTTGGTTTGTGGGTGTTCTTTCATGACTCAAAGTGGTCCAATGCAACGTTTTATTTTCTGTATCTCGGCCTAGCCGCGCTTGCGATTAGCATTGTAGGGATAAGCGCTTCCGCCTTTATAAAATGACTTTCTTTCTCTCTTGCCTTCTTTCTTTATTTTTGAAGTAGGGCGAAAGAGGATGCGGGGCAGGCCAGCCCTGGCGG
>NZ_JAERLZ010000041.1:0-2088 GCF_018256175.1 Gluconobacter sp. Dm-44
GTCGCGGAAAACTGCGTTTTTTGCTTGCGTCCTTTAGTGTATCGCGATACATTAAGGACATGAGGAAGGGACACCACCCCGACCTCATATTCCGAAACCCCATAGGAGGCTCACCCTATGTCTTTTCTTTCTCGCGTTAGCGCACACCGTCACGCTCAGCCGCTCACCGATGAGCAGTTGCAGAAACTCGCCCCGAGCATTTTTGCCGAGGCAAAGCATGAATCGCGTTCCGATCGTTACACCTACATTCCCACCATCGAGGTGGTGCGCGGTCTCCGGTCTGAGGGATTTTTCCCGGTCATGGCGCGGCAAGGAAACTCTCGTATCCCCGGCAAGGCCGACTACACGAAACACCTTATCCGGTTCCGGCACATGGACCACGGCCCCATGTATGAGAACCTTGGCGACCTTTACCCCGAGGTTGCGCTGCTTAACTCCCACGATGGCACATCAGCCTATAAAATCATTGCTGCCATGATGCGCCTTGCCTGCCTGAATGGCATGGTGGTGCAGGATGCACGACTGGCAGAGATTTCCGTTCCGCACAAAGGCACAGTGACGGATAAGGTCATTGAGGGCTCTTACACGGTTCTGGACGAGAGCCGGAAAGCCCTTGAGATTGCCGGGGAATGGTCCGGCAAGACCCTCACCGAGCGGCAGCAGAAGGGCTTTGCCGAGGCTGTCCACATCGCCAAGTATGGCGACGACGCCGAGCGGATGCCTTTCACGCCTGAAAGCTATCTCCGCACACGCCGCGCAGCGGATCAGGGCGCAGACCTTTGGCGGGTTGCCAATCGCGTGCAGGAAAGCGCCATTCGTGGCGGTATGACCGGCTTCCGTTGGGATGAAGACGGACGCAACCGCAAGCGCGTCACCGCTCGCCCCGTCAAGAGCATTGACGGCGATATTAAGCTGAACAAGGCCGTCTGGCATCTTGCTCAAATGCTGTCCGATCACGCGGCTTAATCGGAAAGGCGGCATGTCCCTGACATGCCGCCCCATTCAGAAGGAGCGGAAAATGCCCGTCTTTCATCTTGATTATGTCCGGCGCGAGATCACCAGCGGAGCGCAGACCTTTGCCGTTACGGCCCCCGATCTGGACACCGCGCGCGCTATTCTTTCCGATCTGATCGAACAGTCAGACGAGAAACTGTGGAAAGTCCATTACCCACGGGATGCAGCGGTAACGGCCCCCGAAGTAGAGGGAGCCGTTTACCCGTTCGAGCCAGAGGACGACGTGACGACAGAAACCGGAATTGCGGTCATGTCGTCAGATGGGCGGAGAACGCTGATTCCGCATGACGAAGCCGCGCAATATCTCGCCAGTCTAGGAGAGGCAGCAAAAGCCTTTCTGAGCAGCGCCAACGGCGCAGGAGAACGCGACGTGTTTGCGCTGGTTCACACGCTTGACACTTTGCAGCGTGACCGCGCCCGTATGCTGGACGCGGCAGCCTCGGCCCCACAGGAGGCTTGAGGCGCGGCCTGGCCGGGATGCCCCGGCCAGGCAAACGGAAGACCGCTCGCGCGGTCTGCCTATGATGTGCGGCCTTTGGCCGCTCATTTCCAGATTGATAACTCGCGCCATACAGCGCGCGCCAGATCCGGCCAAGAGTGCGAACAGCGCACACCGTACGGGCGGGCATGGCCGGTTTCTCTCGGGGTTCTCGAAAATCAGGATGCAGAGGCTATGCGCTCGCCGGTGTCTTGCAAACCGCAAGCGGTTGCTTCGCTTCGCTGAGCCCCTGCGGGTGCAAGACCCCTCACAGCGACCGCATAAAATGCCCCTGCGATTTTCGATCACCCAAGGAGAAACCTATGACACTTTCAGAAGCCGCACGGTCAATGCTCACCTTTCTGACTCGCACACTTGGCCGGGTCTGGAAGCGAAACGCTGTCAGTTTGAAACTGACAGTTTCGATCCCGCCATTCATCAAGCTGGAAATCAAAACAGAGCCATATCGCCCAAAAGGCGCAGATCGGTAATCATGGGCGGCCTACGGGTCGCCTTCCCTTCTTTCTCTCTTGCCTTCTTTCTTTATTTTTGAAGTAGGGCGAAAGAGGATGCGGGGCAGGCCAGCCCTGGCGGGC
>NZ_JAERLZ010000042.1:0-1629 GCF_018256175.1 Gluconobacter sp. Dm-44
GAGCGAGCGCAGAGCGGGAGCCCCGAAGGGCGCCTTTTAGGCGTCGAAAACCTGCTTCTGCACTTAGGTCAGAGTGATCTGCACTTAGATCGAATTGTTGGTTTGCACTTAGGTGCCTTCAGGTGGTTTTTGCTTCCCTTAGACACCATTCGACCATCTCCGAATGGCTCATCTGAGGCGGCTGGAAGACCCTTTCCGCTCTTAAAAAAGAATTAGAAGGACGTTCGTGTGCAGGTCTTGCACTTAGGTGGTTTCTGACGCTCCGCATGAGGAAACGCGCGGCCTGTGCCACCTGATGAAGCGCCGAAAGGACGATCTCGTAGGCGTTTGATGTCCTGACGCGCTTTCCCAGGTCCTGGTCATACACATAGCGCGGCGTGTGCTTCACAATGCCCAGGGCATACGCTCGGTTCAGTGCATTGATAACGGTTCGACGACAGGCCCCGGACTTCTCGGCCATCGCCTCATGGCTGGGAAACATGGCTCCATCGTCGCCCATGAATTCTGGCAAAACAGCCAGCGCATGAGCCTCGCCAAGCGTTAGCTTACCTTCCGAACGGAAACGCCGAAGTACGGCCTGAAACCGACGAATGATCTGCCATTTTGTCAGGGAGCGGGAAGTCTTGGAAGCGATGGTCATTATCTATCCTCACTCGGACTGACCATCTTCTCTTGAGGGAACCACCCAGTTTGGGGTATCGTTCTCTCGGAAAGCTGGCCCGTCCACTGGTACTGGCGGGTCAAGCTGAAAGGTCGGAGTTAGCGCTCCGGCCTTTCGCCGTTTCTGAGGCCTAGTCTTCGCCTTTTCCCGAAAAAAAGCAACCTTACCTATCTGACCTTTTGGAGTTTCCCAAGTCGTCGAGCATGAAATGCGAGTAAGTCAGCAACCCTACGTAGGGTTGCATATCTTGCCTATTCGCTTTTTGTCTTATTCGGCCCTACTTGGCCCCAAGAAGTCTGAAAATAGATTTCGGGCCGTCTCGGGCCATTTGAGGCCAAGTGGGGCCGAGTAGGGCCGAGATTTTTAAATTACTCCAAAAAAATAGAATGCGCTTTGAATACCATTCAAAATTGGTTATGGTTTTATGCCTAGTACTAACTAATAGTTATAAACCCATGGTGAAAAAATGAAATACTGGAAATTATTTGATAAATTGCCCGAAAGTGGTGATGAAGTTTATATTCTGGTTTCTGACAAAATTTCTCACCGAATTATTTCGGCAAAATTGGTTGATGGTAAATTTGAATATTTAACAGAAATACCAGATGGTTATAACAAAAATTTCTTCTTCTACGCTTGGGCTCCGAAAAACGGAATTATTACGGAACAAGATTTACTTAATGAGAGTGAAATAGCCATTAATGAATATGGTAAAGCTTCTTATGACGCACTTATGGAACGTCTAAGATCTGCCGGTTTGACTCCTTCAACCTAATTTCAAATTCAAGGGCAGGATTTATTCTTGCCCTTATTTTTGATCACTTGGGTGGAAGATCATGATGATCTTCTTAAGCATTTTTTTGTCTTGGCAGTGCTGTCGTTTCTGTTTTCGAGCGAGCGCAGAGCGGGAGCCCCGAAGGGCGCCTTTTAGGCGTCGAAAACCTGCTTCTGCACTTAGGTCAGAGTGA
>NZ_JAERLZ010000043.1:0-1528 GCF_018256175.1 Gluconobacter sp. Dm-44
CGTCTCAGCCCCGAAATGCCGGACGAAGGAACGCACTGACATGGAAGCCTCGATCGCCCAGTCCTGCTGCTCGCGCGCGTCGGCCGGATTTTCACTCAGCGCATCAGCCACACGACGCAAGCGGCCATCCGTTGGAAAAGGCAGGGAAATCGAAGCGCGGGGCAAAGACAAAAATTCATCCCAGAAACTCTCGGCCAGACGGGCGTGAATATCGCTCCAGGATTTATCCGAGATACAATGCGCTAGCCGTTCGGCTTGCGCGATCAGGAGAGGCGTACCCCGCACGAGAAACGGCTGGGCGGGCAACATCGTGGATCGGACCTGATCGATGAACAGGCTCCATCCGCGCACGGCACCATGCGAACGGGCCATATGGCGCAGATACGGGGGCAGCCACAAAGCCTGACCCGGACCGATCAGCCAGTACGCCTCGTCCGTTCGTACCCCCATGACCCCGTGCCCGATCCCGAAAATCTGACCCCGGGAATGGAAATGAAAATCCTTAACCCGCCGGGTTTCCTGCTGCATATGCCCTCCCAAGAGCCAGGGAAGACCTGCATCTGGACTGTCCAAACAGGACGGGATCAGGGAGGAAGTGGCGCGCATGAGTCGAAATGTGGCTTATGTGATGAAGCACGCCAAGCCCCGCCCTTTTAAAATCACGCATGAAGCGACACGGGCTCCCTGCGGATCTCGCGCAACCACAGCAAAGAGACACCATCATGCAAATCGGATTTATCGGGCTTGGCGCCATGGGCCATCCTATGGCAAGACGCCTTCTCGATGCGGGACATCATCTCGTCGTCTACAATCGAACAGCAGCCAAAGCAGACGATCTCGTGGCTATGGGAGCGGTCCTGGTGGAAACGCCCGCCGCCGTCGCCTGGGAAGTCGATATCGTCTTTTCCATGATGTTCGACGATGCGACCACCCAGGAAACAACGTTCGGCAAGGACGGAATTGCGGCCGGTTTGTCGTCAAAGGCCATTCACGTCTGCTGTAGCACGGTCTCCCTCGCCCAAGCGCGCCGTCTGCGCGACGGTCATGCGGAGCGTGGGCAGACTTATGTCAGCGCCAACGTTCTCGGGCGC
This sequence comes from Gluconobacter sp. Dm-44, assembly GCF_018256175.1. Lineage (NCBI taxonomy): Bacteria > Pseudomonadati > Pseudomonadota > Alphaproteobacteria > Acetobacterales > Acetobacteraceae > Gluconobacter > Gluconobacter sp. Dm-44. The sequence continues at coordinate 1,092 of NZ_JAERLZ010000043.1, forward strand.
CCGCCCGCGGCAGAAGCGGGGGAATTGTTTGTCATGGCGGCGGGAGCCCGTGACGCACTGGATTGCCTGGAACCGGTGCTCAAGTGCTTCGGACCCCATGTCTTCCGGATAGGCGATGATCCCATTCAGGCCAATCTCGCCAAACTGTCGCTGAATTTCATGATCTATTCGACCATCGAGCAAATGGCGGAGGTGTTCGCGCTTAACGAGAAGGCCGGGACCGACTCCCGCATGATCTTCGAGGTTATGACGAACAGCTTCTATAATGCCCCAGTCCATAAGAACTACGGCAAGCTGATGGTTGAGCGCGATTACGACTATCCGGGCGCGCCGGTGACGCTCGGGCTGAAGGACGTGAAGATGTTCATGGATGCTGGAGGCGACTATGGCGTTCCGCTGCCTTATGCCTCTGTTGTCCGCGATCGCCTGCTGAGTGC
>NZ_JAERLZ010000044.1:0-2080 GCF_018256175.1 Gluconobacter sp. Dm-44
CATTGACGCGTTCTGCTTTGTTCTCTTTCTGTTCTCATTATGGAGGCCAGAAACATGAACTACCAAGGCGACCGCACGACCGGCTTCGCATCCCCCGCAGGCGACAATATCGAAGGCACGATCGACCTGATGTCGGCTGCCCTCGATTTGCGACAGCCCAGCCGCTATCCGGTCCGCGTGGAAGGCGATGCCCTTCTTGGCCGTTCCATCCGGCATGGCGACATCCTGGTCGTGGATTCGGCCGTAGCGCCCCGAGCTGGGGTCGTGGTGGTTGCCAGCGTCGGCGACGAGCTGCGAGTCTGTGAGCTGACCCAGCGGGCTGGAGAATGGTGGCTGCGGTCGTCTTCTCCCCGGGCTTCCCCAGTCCAGGTCGATGACGACACGGATGTGGCCATCTGGGCCGTGGCGACCGGCCTGGTCCGAACGGACGTGTAATGCGTGTCTTTGGCCTGATCGACGGCAATTCGTTTTACTGTTCCTGCCAGCGCGCGTTTGAGCCTCGCCTGAAGCACAAACCGGTTGTGGTCCTCAGCAACAATGACGGCTGCGCCATTGCGCGGACCCGGGAGGCCAAGGCGCTTGGCGTCAAAATGGGAGACGCCTGGCACATCGCCCGCAAACGCCCTGAGAGCCAGTCCGTCGTCTGGTACTCCTCGAACTATGCCCTGTATGCCGACATGTCGCGGCGGATGTATCAGGTCCTGGCAGAGCGCCTGCCAGCCGTAGAGCCATATTCGATCGATGAGATGTTTCTCGATCTGAGTGACCTGCCCGGAAATCTGCATGAGCGCTGCCGGCAGATCCGCCAGGACGTGGCCGATCACGCGAAGATTCCCACCTGTATCGGCTGGGGGCCGACCAAGACGATCGCCAAGCTGGCGAATGGTCTCGCCAAGGATCACGCAGAACTGGACGGCCTGTGTGACCTGACAGACCCGGTCGTGCGTCAGGACTGGTATTGCCGGACAAGCATCGATGAAGTCTGGGGTATCGGCCGACAGACGAAGCAAAAGCTGTTGGGAGCAGGCATCGAGACGATCGCCGACTTCGTGGCCCTAGACGCAAAGACCGTGCGCCAGATGCTGACAGTCGTGGGNGCCCGGGTTCAGGCCGAGTTGCGTGGCCAGTCGTGTTTGCCCCTGTCAGATATCGCGGCCACCCGCAAAAGCATTGCCTCGACCCGAACGTTCGGGCGCCTACTGCTGAAATGGGAGGAGATCCGCGAGGCTATTGCGCACTATGCGAACCGGGCTGCGGAGAAACTGAGAGAAGATGGACTGGAAGCGGCGCATCTGTCCGTCCTGATGCAGACCAATCCACACAATGGCGATCCCTGGTACGCGAAGCACGCGGCCGTCACGATCGAGCCGACGTCTGACGCCCGGGATCTGATCCGACACGCTACAGCGCTCGGCTGCGCTATCTGGCTTCCGGGCTATCGGTATTTCAAGTCAAGGCAGGGGTAATTCTCTCGGATCTACGCCCTGCCGGCAGTCAGGGTCAGATGTTCGCATTCCGGGATCCGGTCCAGTCCGCCACGGTCATGGCCGCATTGGATGCGGTGAACGCCCGTTTTGGAAGTGGGACACTCCGACCGGGATCAACGGGACTGAAGCGAACATGGTCGCCGCGACAGTCCCTGTTGTCAGCCCGCTACACGACCCGGCTGGAGGAGATCGTGAGGGCGAGAAGTTGGTAACTTCCGCTTACGCCTTCATATAAGTCATGCAATACGTATGAATGATTTACCAAGAGCAGACATAAGCCGCTTTCTCACCATTGGTATTGCGCCGTAACCAGTGGGGTATCCAAGATCTGATCTGAGATGGGCAAATAAACTCTACGAACCTTTATCGCTCGACCTGCACAGTTTCATATAGGCTGCGGGACTATGTCCCGTGATCTTCCGAAATACTGCCGCGAAGGCGCCGGGACTTTCGTAACCGACGTCAAGTGCGACGCTTGTAACCGCTTCTCCGCGTGCCAGCCTTTCCTGGGCATTTAGGATACGCAGCCGCTGACGCCAGGCCGTAAACGGCATTCCCGTCTCAGCCCCGAAATGCCGGACGAAGGAACGCAC
>NZ_JAERLZ010000045.1:0-949 GCF_018256175.1 Gluconobacter sp. Dm-44
AGGAACAGAAAGCGCCGCATGTTGTAGACGATATTGGCCAGGCCGATCCTCATGGTGGCCCGGGTGATACCCACGGTTCGGGCGAACAGACCCGTCTGCGATTTCTGATCGGCAAAGACATGCTCGACACGCGACCGGATCACCGACTTCCCTGCGTTGGACCGCTGGATGTGGCGGGGCATGGGCTTGAGATGCGGCTTTTTCCTGTGGACCTTTGAGACAAAGCCCTGCTTTTCCATGAAGTCTTCGTTGGCTTTCGAGCGATACGCGGTATCGGCCCAGACGCCTGAGGCGGTATTGGCTTTATCCAGCAGGCTCTCGCGCAGCCTGGCACCATCACTGGCAGCGGCATCCGTCGTCTTCCATTTCCGGATCAGTTGAAACTTCCGATCGATGGAGATGTGCGATTTGTAGCCAAAGAACGGGATGGCGAGGTCCATGGACGGCATGGTTCCATCTTCCTGCCGTTTTGCTTTCGTGAACTTCAGCGTCCAGCGCGCATGCCTGTCCTTGTGGGACAGTTTTGCCGACTTGTCTTCCCAGCCTTCGGGGATCCGTCCTGCCCGGAGATCTGCCTTCTTAGCGTTTGTATTGCGCTGCTTTGGAGCTGCCACCAATGTCGCGTCCAAGATCTGGCCTGACATGGGCAGATATCCGGCGTTGCGCAGGGTGGTATCAAAACGATCAAACAGCCTTTCAATCGCACCAGCCTGCGTCAGGCGCTCGCGGAACAGCCAGAGTGTTTTGGCGTCCGGCACACGGTTCGACAGTCCCAGACCAAGGAAACGCATGAAGGACAGGCGATCATTGATCAGATATTCCGTCCGCTCATCAGACAAATTGTTCAGGGTCTGGATCACCAGGATCTTAAACATCAGCACCGGATCAAATGGCGGTCGCCCGCCCTGGCTTCCATCTGAATAGGCCAGAGCCTTCTCCAGTTCCGGGC
>NZ_JAERLZ010000046.1:0-780 GCF_018256175.1 Gluconobacter sp. Dm-44
TTCCCTCAGTCAGAACCAGACGAATGGAATCACAGAGCTGCTTTCAAAACCAAGGGGTTTTTCGAACTCTTCAAATCCTTAATTTCTAATTCTGTATTGAAGCGAGCAGAAAATAATTTTTTTGCAATGGTTTCAGTCAAATTTTTTATTTATTTCAAACATTTACAAGTGACAAAAAGAAGCCTTATCCAACTTAAAGAACCTTGCATTGACGATAATTTAACGCACTATATGGCAAAAAATTTCTCAACGTTTCGTTAGAAGACGTTTTGACACAGTGAGAGTTTCATAACATGTCTACAGAACTAGATGCTCTTCTTACTCTCGCAGATGACCTATATAATCACCGACAACATCAAGAAACGTTGACGGTCATAGAGAATATCTATAACCTATATGATATATATCAATTTAATTACAACGACTTACAAGCACGACAAATAATTACAAATCATGACAGCTCTAAAGATTACAATTTCTCATCTCATTCAGTTGGTTCCTAATACTACTTTTGCAGAAGTATGATTTTAGGATTCCTATGGGGCTGATTGCATAATTCATGGGGATCCAGCTTTGACGGAGGCTGGTATGGGAAGAAGACTGGCAAGCGGATCTTGAGCAATGGCTCGTCCCGTATCTGGAAGGTCTTGGTAACAAGACACGGCGTAAAATGTGCCCGGCCTATATCGCAGATGGAGGGATCGAAGAACCGTTGGTTGATGTGCCTTGGTTCTGATTTCAGGCTTTTGGCGATTTGATTGACGGTTTTTGGGGTAGCTT
>NZ_JAERLZ010000047.1:0-734 GCF_018256175.1 Gluconobacter sp. Dm-44
TTCACAGGCTTACCGATGGAGGGTAGGCCTGTGAGTGAGGTATTTTTGTTGTCTGAGCGCCAGATGGAGCGGATTGAGCCGTTTTTTCCTCTGGCGCACGGAGTGCCACGCGTGGATGACCGGCGTGTTCTGAGCGGGATCGTTTATGTCCTCCGCAACGGCCTTCAGTGGAAGGATGCTCCAAAAGCGTATGGTCCACACAAGACTTTATACAACCGCTTTATCCGGTGGAGCCGCCTGGGTGTTTTTGACAGGATCTTTGTCGCCCTGACAGAACAGGCTGGCCGTTCGAAGCGTCTGATGATCGATGCAACACATCTCAAGGCACACCGGACATCGGCGTCCCTGTTCAAAAAGGGGCTTTTCCCCGCCATATCGGACGGAAAAAAGGCGGCCTGAACTCAAAACTTCATGCCGTCTGCGATGATCAGGGCCGACCTGTCCGCCTTCATCTGACTGCTGGACAGGTCAGTGACTTCAGAGGCGCAGACGTGCTTCTGGCAGACCTCCCCGATGAGACAGAAGAAGTCATTGGTGACAGAGGCTACGATAGCAAGCAGATCAGGTTATCGCTTGCAGACCGGAACATCACAGCCTGTATTCCGCCGAAGAAGAACCGGAAATCAAAGCCACCTTACAATTGGCATCTGTATAAAAAGCGCCATCTGATCGAAAACATGTTCGCAAAGCTGAAAGACTGGCGACGTGTTGCGACCCGATATGACCGCTGCGCT
>NZ_JAERLZ010000004.1:0-261502 GCF_018256175.1 Gluconobacter sp. Dm-44
CCCCCACACCCCACGCAATCCCGTTTTTCATCATTCATCTGCAGATATGTTTGCCTGATACCAACCGTAACACATCCGCAGACGAAGATAAGAGCCCTCAGAGCGTGAAGTTCACACGCCCGTAATAATACCCACCCGTCATCGGCACCTGAGACGAGAACGTATCATAAGGGTTGGCACCAAGCTGGTTCAGCTCACCCGGCAGCTTGCGCGGACGGATATTGAAGATGTTGTTCGCCCCCACCGCCAGATGCCAACGCGAATTGACACGATACCCGATCTCCAGATCCGTCAGCCAACGCGGAGAATTCTTGAACTGCGCAAAGCAGCTGCTGGACTGCTGAAGCTGCTTGCCATCAATTGGACAGATCGCCGCCGTAGGCGTCCAGTCCTGATACGTCATCATGCCTGTCGTTTCGCCATAACGGGTCTGGCGAAGATTCACGTCCCATTTCCCGATTGTCCAGAACGCATTCAGAATGATCTTGCTGCGCGGATAGGCCGTCGTAAGGTAAGCGATATTCTGTGCATTCAGCAGCGGTGATCCCGTCGCAGACATTCCGTTATGAGACAGACGCGTACGGTTCAGGTCCAGCGCCATCGACAGGCTCAGATTGCCGAAGCGATGCATGCGGAACATGTAATCCGCCTTGATATCCAGACCCTGCGTCCGCGTGCTGGCGCCGTTCGTGAAGTAATAGGTCTGCACGGCGTTTTCGGAAAGCTGCGTCAGAGCCGGAAGCGAAACGCCCATGCCTTCAAGTGCGGCAATCGCAGCCGGACCCGTCACGTTGCCACCCTGTACGACACGATCGCGGATGTTGATCTGATAGACATCGGCCTCGACATGGAAACCGTCGACAGGTTCAAGAACGATGCCACCCGTCGCACTGGTCGAGCGTTCGGGCTTGAGGGGAGACGCCCCGGTCGCACGCGCTTCGGAAGACGAAACCGGTAACAGTCCCAGCACCGATGTCGGCCCGACATTGATGGCGCTGTAATGCTGTTCGGCCATGGTCGGCGCTCGGAAACCATTGCTGATCGTCGCACGCAGACCAATGCGCTTGGTGATGTCGTAACGCGTGGAAACCTTGCCGTTCTCGGTATTTCCGACATCGGTGTAGTGTTCGAAACGACCGGCGAAATCGAGATCCCAGTTCTTCAGCAGATGGAAATCGCCATCCAGATAAGCCGCCCAGACATCACGATCCCACTTGCCAGCATCCTGCGGCGTCAGACCCGCCAGCGCAGAAGTGCCGCCATATTCGTAAGACGCAGGTTCGCCCGCCAGAATGGTGTATTGTTCCAGACGCTGTTCGCCACCGAAAGCCACCGTGACGGGGACCACGTTGGCAATCTTGAAGTTCCGGCGCAGATCAAGATTGTTCGTCCACTGTGCCAGACGGAAATTGGAGGTCCGCACCGTCGTCGGCGTGTAGCCCGTGGCGGCGTACATGTTCGGGTTGGTGGTGTTCTGGTTGGAAATCTTGTCCAGATCCTCACCCCAGGTGCTGCTCAGATCCCAGTCGAAACCGAGGAAGTGACGACCCTTCAGGCCCAGCGTTGCGGCATAATCGTTCTCGTCGATCGTCTCCAGCGGCGAGTAGCCATATGGAAACAGCTCCGGATTGCTGGCGCTGGAACCAGACGGGACGCGGTAGTTCTCATATGCTTCCGCATGGCGGTGCGCGTAGGTGATCTGCCCGTAAAACTGGATGTCATCGGTCAGGTTCTTGCCGAAATCGATCCCCAGATTTTCGCGCGTTTCTTCCGGCGTACTCATGATCTTGTTGGAGTTCTTGGGCACTTTGACCGACCCGGTATACAGCTCGTTCGCTGCCCCCGGTGGAACATAACCCGCCAGACGGTTATCAACCGTGTTGGTTACGAAATGGTCCGTATGGTAAACCTGTGCCGCAATATGAGCATAGCCGTCACGGCCGAGTTTGAAGCCACCATCAGCGTTGAGCTGGTATTGCCAACCATCACCGTTATAGGCGTTCGCCCCCGTCTGGGCGCTCATGTTCAGCCCATGATCCTGCTTTTTGGTGATGATGTTCACCACACCAGCAATGGCGTCAGAGCCGTACATCGCAGCGGCGCCGTCTTCGAGAACCTCGATATGATCGATCATGTTGGACGGGATCATGTTCAGATCCACGGGCGTCGCGCCAAAATTCGGACCGGCATCGGCATTGATGTTGGCCGTGGTGTGCCGACGCTTGCCATCCAGCAGAACCAGAACCTGATTCGGATTGAGGCCGCGCATCCGGATGAAGGACGTCAGTGCACCGGCGTCATTGCCCATCGTGCTCATATTGATGGACGGATAGGTCTTGGTCAGCGCATCGGCAAGGTTCATCATGCCTGAGCGACGCAGCGTCGCACTGGACAGGACCGTGATCGGGCTGGTGCTCTGACGGGCGTGGCGGTTGGACGCATGCGTTCCAGTGACGATCACGCCTTCTTCGCTTCCGGCGATGACATCCGCAGGCCGATGTTTCGCCGCAGACGGCCTGCGCGTCTTCGGAGATACCGTTTTGGACGGCGCTTTGTGGACGGACGCCTTCGCCGGCTCCGGTACGGCTTTTTCCGAGGCTGCAAAAACCGATCCACTACAGACGCTGACGGAGAGGAACGTAGAGTAAAGCGCAAGTTTCCTGATGTTCATAATCGGCTCCATCGCCCTGGCGCAGCACAGGGATATCAGTCAGAAACAGTCGGATCGCATAACGGAATTATGCGGGATTTTTATTCCGAATTGGGAATTACTCGGATTCAGAACGTAAAAGGCGGGAAAGTGCCGTTGCGACAACCTTCGTCGCACGACGCATATCTTCCAGAACCACATGCTCGTTCGCACGATGGCCATTGGCATCCTGAAGACGACGCGGACCAGCCCCGTACAGCACGGTCGGATAGCCCGCATTGCTGTAAATTCTGGCATCCGTGAACAACGGCATACCCTTGACGGCAATTCGTTCCCCGAACACCGCTTCGGCAGCGTCCTGCAAAGCTCCGATCAAAGGGGCCTGCCCCTCATCCGGAACCAGTGGCAGCGCCAGAAGATGCTGCGTTACGACGCAACTCACGCCCGGCACATCTGCCGCATTCACAATAAGCTGCCGCAGATCCGTCTCGACTTCGGCCGCTTTTTCGTCTGGCAAAATCCGGCGCTCAAGCCGGAATGTCGCCTGTTCGGGCACGACGTTTGCTGCAACGCCACCATTGATCGTACCAATGACGAGCGTCGGCGATTCAATACCCGAAATGGAACAGACCGTCTTCGCCAGCCCGTCCCGATAAGCGTACAGAGCCGTCATCACACGGCACGCCGCCTCGATGGCATCGGCGCCCGTCTCGGGCCATGCGGAATGCGCAGCCTTACCCGTGAAAGTCACATCAAGCTGAAGGCTGCCATTATGGGCAATCATCACGTCGTAGGTAAAACCGGCACTGATGACGTAGTCGGGAGTGCTCAGCTTTTCCGAGAGAAGCCAACCCGGCCCGACATGACCACCGATTTCCTCGTCATAGGTCAGATGAAGCTCGACCGTGCCGGACAGGTCAGAACCGGCTTCCTTCAGCGCGCGCAGCGCAAAGGCATAGGTCGCAAAATCTGACTTCGAAACCGCAGCACCCCGCCCATAAAGCTTCCCATCTTCAATGATGCCGCCATATGGATCATGCACCCAGCCCTCGCCGGGAGGGACAACGTCGCCATGCGCATTGAGCGCAATGACGGGGCCGCTGCCATTTCCGAAACGCTCCCGGATGATCAGATTCGTCGCGCTCTGCATACCGTGGCGTTGCACGAAGTCCTGCGGGACAGCATGGCATTCAACTTCAAAACCGAGTGCCCGCAGCCTGTCGGCGGAAAACCGGGCGTGCGGCGCGCAGTCACCGGGCGGATTGTCCGACGGGACGCCGACGAGATCCTGAAGGAACGGCACCTGACGCAGATCGAAATCCCGGTCGATGACATGACCCAGACGTTCGCTCGCCGTTTTCTCGCAACAGGAAGTCTTTTCAAGCACAGCGCCTTCTCCCACCGGATCGCCTGACAGTCCTCAGTTCATATTCTCTTTGTATACGAACTGAATTCGATCCTGAAGCGGAATGTTGCCTCTTGCTGAAAATATTTCCTTTCAGCTGGGGTGCGCCTCCTCAAACCGCAGAAAAGCCTGCGCTCTGGCCGAACAGCGCCCTGCAAAAAAATCTGCCGCCGGGCAGTCATCGACGATCTCGCCCGCATCCACGAACAGAATCCGCGTCGCGACCTGACGCGCGAATCCCATCTCATGGGTGACGCACATCATGGTCATGCCCTCGCGCGCCAGCTCGGTCATGACCTGAAGGACTTCCTGCACCATTTCAGGATCAAGCGCCGATGTCGGCTCGTCGAACAGCATCACATCCGGCTTCATCGCCAGAGCGCGTGCAATCGCCGCCCGCTGCTGCTGGCCGCCGGACAGGGCGATCGGATATTTGTCCGCATGCTGTTCCAGCCCGACCCGGCGTAGAAGCATTTTCGCATGCTCGCAAAGTTCTTCCTTCCCCCGTTTCTGGACCAGACGCGGGGCCAGCATGATGTTGTCCAGAATGCTTAGATGGGAAAAAAGCTCGAAGCTCTGAAAAACCATCCCCGCTTTCGCCCGCAGCGCCGAATGATCGGTGTTCGCGGAACGCACGGCCATGCCATCAACGTAAATCTGCCCGCTCTCGAACGTCTCCAGCGCATTGATGCATTTGATGAGCGTGGACTTACCCGAACCCGAAGGGCCGCAGACAACCACAACCTCCCCTCTGCCGATCTCCGCCGAACAGCCCTTGAGCACCTGAAAGGCGCCATATGATTTCGTCACAGTATCCAGCGTGATCATGACGGATCTCCATAAAAGCGTGCGGGAGAAAAGATCTCCAGATCGGGACGTTCGGAGCGGCGCAGAACCATATCCGCGACATGCCGCCCCATGGCCGGAGCGAGCGTGACACCATTGGCCGTTACGGCCGTGAAAAAGCCCGGCACGTCCGGACTTTCTCCAAGAATCGGAGCCCCATCGATATCGATGTTCATCGCAGCCCAGCTCCGAACGACATTCACGGCCCCCAGCGCCGGAACCAGCCTTTGTGCCACCCAGAGATTTCCTTCCAGATTTTCCCGAAGCGGTCGCGGATGCCCATGCACCGGATCAAGCCCCGCACTCCATCCCCCGCCGATCAGCAGCGAGCCGTTCGTGGCCTGTTTGAGCGTGAGATGCCGGCTTGCATGGGCCAGAAGCGAAAAGACCAGCGGAGCCACAGGCTCGGTCACGATCATCTGCAACGGCGCACCAAAAACCGGCAGCCGACGCCCGACCAGCCCGGCGACTTCTCCCGCATAGGCACCGGCTGCATTCACCACCGCTCCGACCGACCAGCACCTTGACCCCGCGCTGACATGAAACCGTGTGCCGTCGGGCTGGATTGCGGACAAGGCTGTAAGTTCCTCAACCCGCACGCCCGCGCGCCGTGCCCGCGCCAGAACAGCCTGCGTTGCCGCCATGGGATTGATCTTGCCTTCCTCGGAGCAATACGCCCCGCCCAGAAAGCCATCTCTCAGATTGGGCTCGATCCCGTGCAATTCGTCCGATGCCAGAAGCCGCGCGTCGACGCCAAGGGCCTGTTCGACCGCGACCTTGCTACGCAGACGGTCCATATCGGCTTCGGTTTCCGCCACCACCAACCCGCCGCTGACCTTGATCTCCAGATCGCGATCGAACGTTGTGCGCAGCGCCTCCCACATGCGGATGGATTCCCGCTGCAACGCCAGCGTCCGCGCAGGCATAGACGGTCCGTCCGTATCCGCGCTGGCGTCGAATGCCATGAGCTGCGCGTGCAGACTGCCCGCATTGCCGCCCGAGGCCAGTGCCCCGGCCCGACCACGTTCGAGCACCACGACACTTTTCCCGGCTTCGGCGAGAAACAGCGCCGTGAAAAGCCCGACGATCCCGCCACCCACGACCACGACATCCACAGTCTCGAAAGCGCCGAAAGCCGATGGCCCCACTGCTCCCAGCCCCGATGGAATGGGAACACGGACATGCCCCCGCCATTCCGGTTTTTGACGCGCGAGGGCCGCAACCGGAACCGGCCGCAGCGGAATCTGCGGTGCGGTAAAATTCTTTTCGTTTTTCGGTTCCGGCAGCATCTTCATCAGCGAAGCCTGACAGAACCGCCCCTGACACCGCCCCATTCCGGCCCGTGTCGCTCGTTTAAGAGACGCCAGATCGGTGATCCCATCTTCCGACACGCGGGCCCGGACAGTCCCTGCGGTCACGCATTCGCATCGGCACAGGATGGTCGTCTCCTGAGGGGACGGCAGCGAGACAACCGGATCATACAGCTTCCACAGAAGCTCCTGAAAACGCGCATTATCGCGATATACCCGCCGACTGCGTTCCAAACCGGACGGAACCGGTTTTCCTGCCCGTTCCAGCAGTCTGGCCGCACACAGCACCCCTTGAGCCTGCGCCAGAAAAGCACCCCCAAAACGCCCGGCCTCACCAATAACGGACACATCCGCCTGATCGGTCTTTCCGTCGGGTTCTCGGCCCGTCTCGGGATGGCTCACAGGCCAGTTCCGGATCTGCTGTCGGCAGCCCAGAAGCCGTGGCAGTTCGCTGGCAGGAACGAACCCGTCTCCGAGGCAGACAGTCTGCGTCTCGATCCAGCGTTCTGCGCCTCCCTGCTGCCTCACCGCCACGCGCTCGACACGATCCTCGCCCTCAATGCGGGTCACAACGCTTCCCCACAGCACCGGTACCCCGGCCCGACGCAATGTCGCGAGATGCCGCATCCCGGCGAGCGCCAGATGAGGAGATGCCATTGAAAGCCGTCCTGCCAGAAAGGGCCGCTTTACGGGCGCAGGCGCTGAATCCACAACGGCCGCCACATCTGCGCCACGCCGGACCAGTTCCGCCGCAAGCTGAAGATTGAGCGGGCCATTCCCGGCAATGACGATCCGCCCCGGAGCCACCGCTTCATAGGCGCGCAGCATTGTCTGCCCGGCCCCCGTCGTGATGACACCCGGCAACGTCCAGCCCGGTCGGGCCGCAGGCGTTTCCTGTGCACCCGTCGCCACGATAATATGTTGCGTGCGGATATAGAACGCCTCACCATCCCGCAGACTACCGATAACGAGTGCGCCCTCTTCGCGATGGGCGCTCCAGACGAGCGTGTCGTGCCACAGCCGCGCGCCACTGGCCCGCATGGCTTCAATCAGGTGCCTCCCCTTGCGACCCTGATCATCCTGCCGCTCCGGATGCACCGCGTTCTGTTTGAAATACTGGCCGCCCGGAATATGGCGTTCATCCACGATGAGAACATCCATCCCACCGCGCGCCAGTTCGGTCGCTGCCACCAAACCCGCCGGTCCCGCGCCCACCACCAGCACATCGCAGGCCTGTTCAGCCAGACGCTCCTCACCCTTCGCCAGACAGGCTGAAACAGCCGCATCCGGAAGACGGTCATTGCTACGAACCCGCATCCCGTCCCGCACCGGCGTCATGCATCCCCGGCGGGACATCTGCCCGTCCACCTCCAGCAGACACTCCTGACAGGCCCCGATCCCGCAGAACGGACCACGCTCCGATCCATCCGGCGCCGTCCGGTGCGCAATTCTGCCCGCGGCCATCAGCGCAGCCGTCAGGGTCTGTCCGGGTTTTGCGGAAACGGTGGCGTCATTGAACGTGAAGTTCAGCCGGTCCGACATCAGCGCGCATCCTGCGTCGTCGCGGGAAGTTCGATGGCCTCAACCGCTGCGGTTTTCTGCTGGCGACGATAGGGCCGCTCCGCATAATGCTCGATCCGCCGTTGCAGGAAGTCCCATGCCGTCGTCATCAGCAGATAATACAGCGCCGCCACGGAAAACAGCTCCAACACCATGAACTGGTCCTGCACCAGAATCTGGCTGCGCTGCATCAGTTCCTCCATGGAAATGACCGAGGTCACACTGGTCGTCTTGAGCAGACCATTCACCGAATTGCCCAGCGGCGGGATGATGAGCCGGAACGCCTGCGGAAATGCGATGCGCCAGGCGATCTGCCGCTCGCTCAGGCCCAGCGCCCGTGCCGCCGCGATCTGGCCGGTTGGCACGGCATTCAGCCCCGCACGGATAATTTCCGCGAGATACGCTGCCTCGTTCAGTGTCAGCCCAATAATCGAACACGCCAGAACACTCAGCCGGATATCCAGCTTCGGCAGACCGGTATAGATCACGACCAGTTGGACCAGCAGCGGTGTGCCCCGGAAAAACCAGACATAAAACCGCGCAGGCCAGGACAGCAGACGGCGCTGCGAGCGCTTCATGACCGCAATCAGCAGCCCCAGAAGAAACCCCATCACCATCGAGACGGCCGTCATATAGACCGTGATAAGCGCGCCCCGGAAGATATAGGGGCTGCCGAGATAGGTGAAGAAGCCGTGCCAGCTCCAGATCTGCATGTCGATGCCCCGCGTTCGTATCGTGTTTGTGTGTCGTATCAGTGCATGTCGGACGGATGGGACGGTCCTGAAACCACAATCCGTCCGGGAAAGGGTACGACGCCATAAGGCGCCATAAGCCGCTCCAGCGTTCCGTCCTCACGCATGGCTTCCAGAACATCCGCCAGACGCTGCGCCAGAGCCGGGTCCCGCAGTGCCAGAGCAACGGGCGTGGGATACAGCCCTTTCAGAACAGGCTTCACGCCACCCTGAAGAGCGTTGCGCCGTGCGACCGCATCAATGGAAAACACCGCCGTCACCTGCCGCGCGCGCAGCGCCGCAAAGGCGATGCCTACGTTCTGGAACGTCTTGATATCAAAGCCCGGCCGTCTGGCATTCCGCAGGGCCTGATCGGCCTCACGGGCATGGTGTTCTTCTATTCCGCCCATCTCGACCCCGATCGAAGAGCCGGACAGATCTTCAAGTCGTGCGGGATGCAGCGCGGAATCATCGTTGAGAGATACGCTGATCGCTTGGATTTCGTAGGGGATCATCTCCATCAACCGCGCCCGCTGGGCAGTGTAGAACATCCCCGTATTGATGACGTCCCACCGTTTTTCGAGCAGCCCGAGTGTGAGCTGCGCAAAGGACGTCGAGAGCATGACCGGCGTCAGACAGAGCCTGCGGGCGATTTCGTTTCCGAGTTCGACCCGCATTCCGGCGATCTGCCCGTCCACCGTCACATATTGCAGGGGCGGCAGCGTCGGGTTGGTCGCCATGACCAGATGCGGCGGAGAGATCAGCCCTTCAACAGCCTGCGGACACGGTGCCGCCTGCGCCCCGAAAGCCAGGGCCGCACAGAGCAGCCCCGCTCCCCGGATCAGACAGGATACAGGGCTGCCCCCCATATCAGGCGCGCTCTTCGAACCGCAGGTCCAGATCGCGGACGATCTGAAGGGCGCGGGCATCATCCGCTTCCGGCAGCGGCAGACGCGGCGCGCGCGGACCACCGACATCAAAGCCCATGTGTTTCAACAGAGCTTTCGTTCCCGAGACATAACCCTGCCCGCCTACGAACTGGATCAGCGGCACATGGCGGAAATACATCTCCCGCGCCTTTCCGATGTCCTTGTAACCGTCACAGAGATTGAAAATCTCGCTCATGACATGCGGCGCAACGTTGGACGCCACTGCGACCCAGCCAATGGCGCCTTCAAGAAAGCTCTCAAAGCCCATGATGCCGCCAAAGACCGAAAGCCGGTCGCCGCAAAGCCGGATGATGTCCCGTACGCGGGTTACATCCATCGTGGATTCCTTGATCAGGCAGCAGTTGTCGATATGGGACAGACGCGCCACGAGTTCCGGCTTCAGATCCACATTCGCCGTGGCCGGGTTGTTGTAGAGCATGATCGGCAGCCCGATCGCATCCGACACCCGGCGATAATGAACGAACAGCTCGTCATCCGTCGGCGTGGAATAGAACGGCGGAATGATCATGACGCCATCCGCCCCGAGCTTCTCGGCTTCCTGGCTGTAGCGGATCACGTCATAGGTGTTTTCCGCACCTGTTCCGATGAAAACCGGAACGCGGCCTGCGGCCTGCTCGATGACGGTCTGTGCAACCAGTGTGCGTTCGTCATCCGTCAGCGACAGGAATTCGCCGGTCGAGCCCAACGGGATCAAACCTGCGATGCCCTGTGCGATCTGCCAGTCGGTGAAGCGCCGCAGCCCCGGAACGTCAACGCGTCCTTCGCTGTCATAAGGCGTGATCATGACGGTATATGTGCCACGAAACTTCATGGGTCTTTCCTTCCTCAATGTTCCGGGTCCGACCGCGATCCGGCCGGGTCCGTGGCGGCATCACCGCCATGGGTATTCATGAACGCCGCGATATCGGGCTGTTGCGCCGCATCCCCGCGCCCCGTTCCGACGGCTCTGACCTGACCGTCTTCCAGAAGAACGATCCTGTCCGACAGCGATGAGACGACACCCATCGCGTGGGAAACCTGAATGATGGTCATGCCGTCCTGCGCCAGATCACGCAGCAGCACGCCGACATCACGCACCTTGTGCGGATCGAGCGCCGATGTCGGCTCATCGAGCAGAAGCAGTGCCGGGCGAAGCATAAGCGCGCGCGCAATCGCCACACGCTGTTTCTGGCCGCCCGACAGATCGGCTGGCAGCACGTCCGCCTTGTCTGCCAGCCCCAGACGCTCCAGCAGCGCACGCGCTTCGTGCTCGGCCTCCCGACGCGAACGCTTCGTCACGACCGTCGGTGCCAGCGTCAGGTTCCGCAGAACCGACATATGACCAAACAGTCCGTATTGCTGAAACACGATCGCAGCCTGCTCCCGCAGAATGCGCGCAGAGGCAGGGACGGCCATGTCCACGTTCCGCCCGTTCACGCCCATCTGCCCCTGCCAGACCGGCTGAAGCCCGATCAGCGTCCGCAAAAACGTGGTTTTCCCGGAACCGGACGGCCCGATGAAACTCACGATGTCCCCGCGTTCGGCCTCAAATCCAGCGTGACGCAGGGTTTCGTTTTTCCCGTGGCGGACGCAGACGTCCCGGACATCAATGTACGGCAATACGTTTCTCCAGCAGGCGGCTCAGGCAGGTCAGGGGATAGGAAATCGCGAAATAGAGCAGCAGAACCACACAGAAGACCTGCGTTGAGGGTAGGCCGCGATTGGTCAGAATCACTCCGGCCTGGCTCAGCTCCACAACTCCGATCTGGGAGGCCAGCGCCGTATCCTTGATGAACAGCACCAGATACCCCACCGCAGGCGGCACAACGGCGGACATCGCCTGCGGCCCGATCACATGCCGCCACCGCGCCCAGAGCGGCAGGTTCAGCACCAGCGCGGCCTCGACCTGCTCCACCGGAACCGTTTTGACGCCGCCATGCAGGATTTCGCAGAGATAGGCCGCCGCAATCAGCCCAATGGAGCCAATCGCAACAACCGTTGCCGACACATCCACGCCCATCATGCCCGTGCAGAAAAAGACGATATACAGCGTCACGATGAACGGAATGCGCCGGATGGTCTGGACATACACCACCGCCAGAACCCGCAGCGGTATCATGACCCGTATTTCGGACAGGCGAAGCGCCGTCAGGATGATGGCGCCCGCAATCCCGAGAATGCCGCCGCCCAGCGACAGCACGACCGTCCGGACCATCGCCTGAAGCAGAAGGGTGATGTCATAATGCGAAAACGCGATCATACCATCCGCTCCATCGTGCGGCGGAACAGCGCAAACACGCCCGTCAGCGCGAAAGACAGCAGGGCATACAATCCGCCCGTCACGAGCATAACTTCAAGGATGCGGAACGTTGTCGATCCGATATCATAGGCGCGGCCCGTCAGGTCCTCGACGCCGAAAATGGACGCCATGGCACTGCCCAAAATCATGATCTGAAAATGGTTAGCCAGCGCCGGAAACATCGCACGCCCCGCATAGGGCAGGATGACCCGCAGATAGGTCTGACGCCGGTTCAGTCCCAGCGTCAGCGCAACTTCATGATAGACCGGCGGCACCCGCGCCATGCCCGCCCCGAGGATATCCGCCAGATAGGCAGCCGCATTGAGCGTCATGCCGATCACGACTGACAGGAACGGCGAGACCATCAGCCCCATCAGCGGCAGACAGTAAAACACAGCGAAGATCTGCGAAAGCTGCGGCGTGTTGGTCAGGGCCGTGCTATAGCTGCGACTGAACCTGCGCCACACGCCCTGATTTTCAAAGCGCAGAACGGCCAGTGCGACCGCCAGCGACAGTCCGAACGCAAAGGCCAGCGTCGCGATCAGGATTGTCACCCCGACACCGCCCAGAAGAAACGGGAGATGCGCGAAAACGGGAGGGAAATCCAACCCCGTCATGGCGCGTGCCCGGCACCGGCGGGATCGAACCAGCGGCGATGGATCTGCTCCAGACGTCCGTCGCGCTCCATCCCGTCAAGGATACGGTTCACATCCGCACGCAGGGCTACGTCCTGCTGTGACATCCCGATGCAGTCGTCCCCCACGGGTGGCGCGAATCCCCGGATAATCCGCCAGTGTACCTGAGGCTGCGACGGCAGATAGTGTCCGACATATTCGATGACATCCACCATCGCATCGCCACGCCCCTGCGCCAGCGCGCGAATGGCATCGGCATAACTCTCAAGCAGCAGCATCGGCGCCTTGGGCACATGCTGTTGCAGATACGCAACCGCCGTTGACCCACGCACCTCAATCAGGCGGCGCGCGCCCGATTCAAGATCCGCAAAGGACGCGATGTCCCGATCTTCGGGAGCAATAACCGCAAACTGCTCGGAATAAAGTGGCCGCGAAAATGCAATGACATCCGCCCGTGCAGGCGTCCGCGTCAGACCGCCCAGAACGATGTCGACTTTCCCGGCCATCAGATAGGGAATGCGACCACTGGAAGCGAGCGTCACAAAGCACGGCTCAACACCCAGATCCTGCGCAATCGCCCGACCGATATCGACATCATATCCCACAAGTTCGTTGTGATCGTCATATTCCCCAAGCGGGGGCAGTCCGGGCTCCACACCGATATTGATGTGTCCGCTCGCCCGGATGGCGGCACTGTCCCTCGCCTGCACGCCACCGCCCCACAGGACGACGGATGCAGCGCAGACCCCCAGCAGAAGACTGTTCCGGATCGCTCTCAAGAAAGGTTTCCCTGCATGTTGTGCGACTTTGGGGTTGCGGTGACCCGATCACTGATCTAATCCAGATATACGTTCTGTATACGATAGAAAACCCTTTAAAAGAAATTTCTTCTCCGGACCGATCCTGATGGGAAACAAGATGCCTCCTGTAACCTTCACCTTCCTGAACAGCACCGTCGAAGGGGTCGAGGGAGAACCGGTTGCAGCAGCCCTCAGACGCGCCGGAATTACGGAACTCGGCCGGTCCGGCGTCGATGGAACACCCCGCGGAGCGTTCTGCTTCATGGGAAGCTGTCAGGAATGCCGCGTCCGCATCGACGGCGCCGTCGCCTATGCCTGCAAGACTCCTGTCCTCCCGAACATGACCGTCACGCCCTATGTCCAGTCCTGACTTTTCTCCCATGACCGTCATCGGTGGCGGCATTGCCGGTACGACCTCTGCCATCGCCCTGTCCCGGCATGGCTTCCCGGTCACCCTAATCGACGAACAGCCTGTCGCAGGCGGCCAGATCTTCCGCGCGCCCTCACCTTATGCACGTCGGGTCGTGCCGCCCAATCACGAATTTTCCGGCGGCGACAGTTTGCGCCTGAAACTGGCCGCATCCAGCGTGAATGTCCGGTTCTCCACCCGCGTCTGGGGCCTGTCGCCCACACTAACGCTCGACCTGCTCGGACCGGACGGCATCGACCAACTCCCCGCCGCAACGCTCGTCGTCGCCAATGGTGCCACCGAACGTTTTCTGCCATTTCAGGGCTGGACGACTCCGCGCATCATCGGTCTTGCGGGCGCCAGCATCCTGATGCGCAACGGCGGCACCCTGCCCGGCCAGAGTGTCGTGGTCGCGGGTTCGGGGCCGCTCCTGTTCTCCGTCGCCCATCAGGTTCTCGAACTGGGGGGCCGGGTCATGGCTATCGTGGATGCCGGTCATCGTTCGGACTGGCTGCGTCTTGGCGCCATGCTGTCGCTCGACCCGGCACGCCTGACGCAGGCCACAAGCTGGATGTTGCGCCTCAGAAAGGCTGGTATCCCGATCCATCATCGCGCCCATATTTCGGAAGCGCAGGAAACGGAGACCGGCCTGCTCCTGACCGTTACCGAAATGGATCATCCTGAACGCCGCCACCTCTATGCCGCCGAAGCGGCGGCCTGCGGATATGGCCTCAAGCCCTCGACTCTCATCACCCGCACGGCAGGCGTTCACCACCGTTACGATCCGGTCGGCGGCTATCTCGAACCCGTAACAGACAACGCAGGCCGCACCAGCCGCCCCGATCTTTACGTCACGGGGGACGCTGCCGGAGTCCGGGGTATGGCCGTGGCCCGTCTACGGGGCCTGATCACGGCTCATGCCATCGCCCATGACCGGGGTGTAATCTCCACGGAAACTTATGAAACCCTGACACGCACACCTCTCCGTCAGCGCCGTCGCCTTGAGGCCGTTTCGCGCCGGATGCTGCCTCTGATGAACGCCGGCAGCACCATTCCCGCCCATCTTCAGGACGACACCATCGTCTGCCGCTGCGAACGCGTGAAAGCCGCGGCCCTGCGTTCCGCCATTCAGACCGGAGCCGAAGACCTGAACCAGCTCAAAGCCTGGACGCGCTGTGGCATGGGCCCGTGTCAGGGCCGCATGTGTGAGGACAGCGCCCGCGGCCTGCTCGCGGCGGCCTGCGGCAAAACCCCCGAAGAGGCAGGCAGTTTCACAGCGCGAATGCCCTTCTTCCCCCTCCCGCTCACAGCCGTGACCGGAGAATTCACCTATTCCGATATTCCTCTTCCGAAGGCAGCTCCCCTATGACTCAGGCGCTGCACAGCAGACCGGATGTCTTTGATACGGTCGTCGTGGGGGCGGGCGTCATGGGCGCCACAACTGCGCTTTTTCTTGCCCGCGCTGGCCAGAAGGTCGCCCTGATCGACCGGGAGGACATGTTCCGGGCGGCATCCGGCGTCAATGCTGGCACCCTGACCCTGCACATGACCCGCGCCCAGCTCATTCCCCACGCCATCCGTGGCCGCGAGATGTGGCTCGACAGTGCCAACTGGCTCGGAGAAGACGTCGGCGCCCTCGCCACACCCGGCCTGTCCATGGCTTTTACCGAAGCCGAAGAGGAGCTTCTGCGCCAGCGCGCGCATGTCCGGCAGGAGATGGGTGCGCCGATTGAAGTCCTGTCAGCCAAAGAGGCCATCAGGATCGAACCCGGCGTAAACCCGACCCTCCGCGCCGCCGCCTACTGCGCGCTGGACGGCCATATCCCGACCTATCGCGTCGGCGGGGCCTATGCCCGCGCCCTCAGGCAGGCCGGGGTCACGATCATCGAGAACAGTCCGGTTGAGGGCATCTGCCCCGTTACGGGCGGAGGCTACGACGTTCAGATGACCGGCCGCGCGCATCCCGTACGGGGCCACAGGATCGTGCTCAGCACCGGAGCCTGGCTGGAAAAGATGCTGGGCTGGCTCGGATATGACATTCCAATCCGCTGCCTCATCAAC
This sequence comes from Gluconobacter sp. Dm-44, assembly GCF_018256175.1. Taxonomy (NCBI): domain Bacteria; kingdom Pseudomonadati; phylum Pseudomonadota; class Alphaproteobacteria; order Acetobacterales; family Acetobacteraceae; genus Gluconobacter; species Gluconobacter sp. Dm-44. The sequence continues at coordinate 15,636 of NZ_JAERLZ010000004.1, forward strand.
CAACTTGTCGTCACGGAAACGCTGCCGCCCGTCATGAGGAGCGTGCTGAGCATTGCCAATGGCCTTCTGTCCCTCAAGCAGTTTGCCAATGGCAGCGTGCTGATCGGTGGCGGCTGGCAGGGCGAGGGCAACATCCATCAGGGCGGCACCCGAGTCATTCCTGAAAACCTTCGCGGCAATGTCCGTCTGGCCCAGCATGTCGTCCCGCGCCTCAACGAAGCGCAGATCCTGCGTGTCTGGCTCGGTCTCGAATCCGAAACACCCGATGCCATGCCTCTGATCGGTGCGCTGACACCAGATGACGATGCTTTCGTTGTCGGGTGTGTCCATTCCGGATTTACGAGCGGGCCATATATGGGCCGCCTGCTTGCCGAGCGCATTCTGGGCGGCGCCCCGGATCTGGGCGCGTTCGACCCCACCCGCTTCTCCTCCCTCCCCGCCACTGGAACACGCCCATGATCCCCGCCTCCCTCACGCCATTCCGGGGCGTATATGCCGCAACGCTGGTGCCCTTTCTGGAAGACGGAACGCTGGATGAGGCACGCTTCACACAACATCTGTGGGACTGCACCCGTGCCGAAGGCATTGTGGGCATCCTGTGCAACGGTCATGCGGGCGAGAACCATCTCCTGACCCGCGAGGAAAAGCGCCGCGTCGTGGAACTGGCCGCCGACACCATCGGCAAAGACCGCATCATCGTCTCGGGCATCCTGTCCGAAGACCTCGACGAAGCCTGTCTTCATGCCCGTGATGCCATCGCGGCCGGCGCGGACGCACTGCTCGTGTTCCCGCCGTTTTCATGGGCGGTGTCGCAGGATCATGACGCCATCATCGCCCATCACGCCGCGATCTGCGAGGCCGTCGATGTCCCGATCATGCTGTATCAATCCTCCGTCGGCAGCGGCGGCATGGCCTATTCCCTTCCCATTCTGGAAAGCCTGCTCAGGCTCCCCGGCATCGTCGCCATCAAGGAAGGAAGCTGGGAAACCAACGCCTATGACAAACACCGCAGGCTGGCCGCGCGCGTGGCCCCGCATGTGGACGTCATGGCGTCGGGAGACGAACATCTCCTGCCGTGCTTCGCCATTGGAACGACCGGCAGCCTCGTCAGCCTCGCGGCGATCCTGCCCGTCTCGCTCGCCAAACTGTGGCGCGCGATGGAGAACGATGACCTGCCCGCTGCGCGCCGTGTCCATGACGCGATCCAGCCGCTGGCGAACCTGATTTACGGTCGTGCGCCCTCGGGCCGGGCTACGCTGCGTCTGAAGGCCTGTCTGGTCATGCAGGGCAAATGGCCCTCCTGCCGCACCCGCAAGGCTTCTGATATCATCGCCCCCGAAGAATGGCAGGAGCTGTCAGCAGCCTTGCACGATGCAATGGCACTGGAAGGACCGTAATGGGCGATTATATGGTGGCCGAACGCGAGCTGAATCTCGCGGAACTGGCCTATACACAGATCCGGCGCATGATCCTTGAAAAAGAACTCCCCGGCGGCATGTCCGTCGTGGAGGGGCGCCTGGCGGATCATCTCGAGATCTCGCGCACGCCCGTTCGCGAGGCCCTGATGCGACTCGCCGCCGAGGATCTTCTGGTCAAGCAGGGCTCGCGCTCGTTTGCAGTGCGGAACGTCTCGGCTACCGAATTCTTTCAGGGTATCCATATCCGTGAGATCCTTGAAAGCGAAGCCATCAATCTGTCATTCGACAGGCTTGATCGCAAAGTGCTGGAAAATCTCCGCCGCGAAGTCATCGAACTTGGCGAGACACCCGAACAGACCGCCGCGCAGTGGCAACTCGACGACCGCATCCATTTGATGTTTCCCAAAGTCTCGGGCAACACGGTCCTGCTCCGTTCCATTAACGAACTGCGGACCCTGACGCGTCTGTGCGAAGTCAGCTACCCGCTCGGACGCGTTCCCGCATCCACGCGCGAACATCTGGCCATTCTGGACGCGCTGCTCGACGGCGACAGCACCGGCGCGCGCGACGCCATGGTCATGCATCTGCGCAATGTCGCGACAGACTGCATGGACATTCTCAGGGGCGGCTGACCACCCCTGCCCATTTCAGGAGAAACCGTCATGACGACTTTTGACATCGTTATCCGCAACGGCATGATCGTGACCGCCACGGATAAATATACTGCCGATATCGGAATAAACGGCTCAAAGATCGTCGATATCGGTTTCGACCTGAAAGGCCATGAGACGATTGATGCCACCGGCCTGCTCGTCTTGCCGGGCGGAATTGACGGTCATTGTCATATCGAACAGGAAGAAGCCGACGGCACGATCCATGAAGACGATTTCGTCTCCGCCACCGGATCGGCACTGCTGGGCGGAACCACAACGGTCGTCTGTTTCGCGTCCCACGTCCCCGGCCGGGGCCTTGTGGAGCAGTTCGACGCCTATCGCGAAAAAGGCGGCAATTCCCGCATTGATTTCGCCATCCACCAAATCATCACCCGCACTGACGAACAGACCATCCGCGACGACATTCCCGTCGTGGCCGAGCGTGGCGCGGCAGGACTGAAGGTCTTCATGACCTATGACGATTTCCATCTGACGGACGGCCAGTTTCTTCAGGTTCTGGAAGCGGCCCGCAAAAGCGACATCATCGTATCCGTCCACTGCGAGAACTATGACGCCATCCGTCACCTGATCCTGCAGCACCTCGCGGAAGGCCGCACCGAGCCGCACGGGCACGCAACCTCGCGTCCGCCTGCCGTAGAGCGTGAAGCCACATACCGCGCCATGACAATGAGCGAACTGGTTGACCGGAAGATCCAGATCTTTCACGTCTCCTGCCCCGACGTCGCCGAAGAGATCGCCCGCGCCCAGTCCCGGGATGTGAAAGTCGTTGCAGAAACCTGCCCGCATTACCTGACCCTGACGGAAGACGACCTCAAGCGGGACGGTTTTGAGGGGACGAAATATATCTGCAGCCCGCCTCTGCGCACGAAAGCCGCTCAGGACGGCATGTGGCAGTATCTTCGCAACGGTGTCATCAGCATCATTTCTTCGGATCACTGCGGCTATACGTTTGATGGGACCATCGGCAAGGGACGCCACGGCCGGGATGCGGATTTCTCGCTGATTCCCAATGGTATGCCGGGCCTCGGAACACGCCTTCCGGTCTTCTACGATGCCGCCATCAACGGCGGAAAAATCGACCTGACGGACTTCGTACGCCTGACCGCCACCACCCCGGCCCAGCGCTACGGGCTCTATCCCGAAAAAGGAACGATTGCTCCGGGTTCGGACGCGGATCTCGTCCTGTGGGACCCGAACAAATCCGTCACGATCACCAACGCCCTGTTCCAGAGCAATATCGACTACACGCCCTATGAAGGGCGGCAGGTTCAGGGGTGGCCGGTCAAGGTGTTCCAGAGAGGCGTGCTGGCCATGGACAACGGCACCGTCACCGCCCAGCCCGGCACGGGACGCTTCCTCAGGTCACGCCGGGGCTGAGGCTTTCGCCCCAGCGTCCTGAGTGAAGGCCGACTTACCGGTCGGCCAGAACCGGGTCAGCGAAGCGGCGGTTTTCAAGAACCGGAAGCACGCGCCGCGCATGGGCAATCCGCTCACGATCCAGTGTGGCAAAACCCAGAGCGGGCGCTTCACCCAACGCGAGCGTAATCACGCCCAGCGGATCGACCACCATGCTGGCGCCGCAGTTGCGCGCGCCACATTCTCCGACCGCCACGACATAACAGGTGTTCTCCAGAGCCCGCGCCACGGCCATGATTTCCCAGTGCCGTTCCTTCATCGGGCCTCTGACCCAGGCTGCGGGCAACAATATGGCCTCGGCCCCCGCCAGAGCGAGATGGCGCGCCAGTTCCGGGAAGCGCACATCATAGCAGGTCATCAGACCGACTTTCATGTCACCGATCTGCACGATGGGCGGCAGCTCCAGCCCCGGCGATGTCCGCTGGGATTCCTTCATGCTGAACGCATCGTAGAGATGCAGCTTGCGATACTGTGCGATAAACGCCCCGTCGCGCAGGACGAACTGCGTGTTGTAGAACCGTCCGTGCCCGTCCGGCACATTCACACATCCCGCCACGGCAATGCCCTGGCTGGCGGCACGCAGTCCTTCCATGAACGGGCCATCCAGCGGCTGTGCCGTCTGAGGCAGAAGCTCCGGATTGTTGATGTCCTGCGCCAGAATGCCTTCGGGCAGAAGCAGCAGTTCAGCGCCGCCCGCCTTTGCCTGCGCGATCAGATCCAGACATTGCCGCTGGTTGGTTTCCCAGTCCGGCGCAACAGCAAACTGTCCCAGAGCAACTTTCATCATCGCATTCCATTTTCCAAAAGAGCGGATACACGCCCAGATCCAGGCTCCCACCATGCCCGACCCGTACGTCACGGTGAAGATGCAGGAGGTTGATACTTTTTATTACAGGAACAAATTCCTCAAACAGGAATCAGGAAAAAATAAATTCTAAAACAAATTCCGGAAAATAAAACATAAATTCCGAATAATATAATGTATTAATAATATTAATCAGCTTATCTCCTTAAATTTTCAGACAAGTTTTATCAAAATTTATCCTGATTTTTTCTTTCCTCAGTTCAGACCAACATTCCTATCTTTAAAAAAGACTTCACGATTCCGTTATGTTGATCAGATCCCTCCGAGAATATTGTCACTTTCCCGCCCGTCCCTTGCGGTTTCCGGCCTTCTGCCATTCCTCTGAAAATATTTTTAAGAGCTATCGGGCCCATGTTCATGCACATGCTCCTGACATCTTTTGACACGGGGGATTACTTGATTCTGCTCACCTTTCACATGCTGCGGTCCCTGCGTTATTCGGGACGCACATCCCTGTTTCTTGGAACGGCTCTGGGCGCACTCGCACTGAGCGCACAGGCACGCGCCGACGACGATATTGTTTCGAAAATGGAACAGGAAATGAGCCGCCTTCAGGCCGCTCAGGCCCATGTGCAGGAAGAACAGCGCGCCATCAATCACGACATGGCCCTCCTGAAAGCAGAAATCGCCCGACACCACGCCTCAGGCGCATCACCGATCCGCACCACCTCCCCCCATGCCGAACAGATTGCTACACAGGAAAATCATTCCGGGCACATCATCACCGCATCCGTCCATCATCACGGCAACAAAACGACTGAACCGCCCGAAACCTCCGGTGTCGAGCGTGAAATGACAGCATCCTCCGGTTCGGAGCCAGTGCGAGGCGCTCATGCACGGCGCGACAGGGTGTCCCTCTCGCCAAGCGGACGTGACCTGATAGACACCGGCAAAGGATCTGAACTTGCCGTTGTGGGGCATCGCGCCGAAGACGTTCTGGTTCATTTCGCAGAGAACGGCGTCGGCCCTCATCCGCGCGAAACTGTTGGCGCACAGTCTGCGGGTGCAATTGGTGATCACGGGGTTTTCCATCTTGGCCCCGTCACACTCATGCTGGGTGGGTTCGTCGATACCGCCGCTGTGCTCGAAAACCGCCATATCGCTTCGGACACGTTCAACTACTGGCAGGACATGCCGTATCCAAATGAGCCGCGCTATCACACCAACAATTTTACGGGCGGCGCGCGTTACAGCCGCCTGTCCCTGCTGGCACGCGGCAATATTGATTCGGAATCAACGATTTCCGGTTTCTTTGAATCCGATTTCGGCGCCGGTGCTGTCACGACTGACCCCTACGAAAGCAACAGCTACTCCTTCCGTCTGCGTCAGGCCTATCTCGCCTATGACGACAATACGGAAGGCTGGCATTTCCTCGGCGGTCAGGCCTGGAGCCTCCTGACGCCGGGCCGTGCAGGCATCGTCGCGCGGCAGGAAAGTCTTCCGGAAACCATTGAGGCGTCCATGCTCGCAGGCCAGACATGGTCCCGGCAATGGCAGGTCCGCATCGTGAAGGATTTCTTCCATCACCGCCTGTGGACCGGCCTTTCCATTGAAAATCCTGCCACGCTGTATGATACGACCGGCTTTTCAAACACGAACGGCGCTGTCGCGATGCCCAATGGCTCGACCGTCACGATCGGCGAAAACGGCGTTGGACTGACCAATGATACGACCAATTTTTCCAACGAAATCGCCCCGGATGTCATTGGTAAGGTCGCTTACGATCCCGTCTGGGGTCACTACGAAATGGAAGGCATCCTGCACTTCCCCCATGACCGCGTAACCATGGGCCATACCGGCCATAACAACACCGCTGTCGGCGGAGGAGCGGGTGGTTCCATGATCCTGCCCCTCATCCCCGGTAAACTGGAACTGCGTATGGCTGGCCTCGCGGGCTGGGGCATCAACCGCTACGGCTCCGTGCTGCTGCCCGACGCCACGCTCAAGGCCAATGGCAGCCCTGATCCACTCTTCGGCGTTCAGGCGCAGGCGGGCATCATCGCGCATCCCAATCCGCGGATTGATGTGTACGGATACTTTGGCACACAGCGCGTCGGCCATTCCTATTTCAACCAGAACGGCGGGTCTTACGGCTACGGCAACCCCGCCTACTCCAACGCTGGCTGTCTTCAGGAACTCTCCACCCTGTCCTGCACCGCCAACACACGCGGCGTGTCCGAAGTCACGATTGGCGGCTGGTGGCGCTTCTTCAAGGGCAAGTTCGGAACTGTCGAGGCGGGCACACAGCTTGCCTATTCCCGACGTCAGATCTGGTCCGGCATCGGTGGCGATCCACATACCAGCATGAGTCAAATCTTCTTCGACTTCCGCTACCTGCCCTTCCAGTAAGAGCCCCCTGCACCGGGCAGATTCACTTCTGCTCCGGTGCCTCCTGATCGTCGCGACCAAAGAACCGCGCATAAAGCGTCGGCAGGACAAACAGCGTCAGCAACGTGGAGGACATCAGCCCTCCAATCACGACAGACGCCAGAGGTCGCTCAACTTCCGCGCCCGATCCCCCCGAAAACGCCATCGGGAAAAAGCCCAGACTGGCTACGGATGCCGTCGCCAAAACCGGTCGCAACCGGCTCCGAGCCGCCTGAAACGCCGCATCCGCCGCTGCCAGCCCCTGTTCCCGGAACACGCGGATCTGGCTGACCAGCACCACACCGTTCAGGATCGCCACACCGAACAGTGCGATGAACCCGATCCCTGCCGCAATACTGAAAGGCAGCCCACGCAGCGCCAGCATGAAAATGCCGCCCGTCGCCGCCATCGGCAGGTTGGCAAACACGAGCGACGCCGCGCCGAACGATCCCAGAGCCGCCACGAGCAGCAGGAAAATCAGCGCCAGCGCGATCGGCACAACAATGAACAGACGGTGCAGCGCCGATTGCAGATTGCGGAACTGCCCGGCCCAGACCATTCGGTAGCCCTGTGGCAATTTCACAGTCTGCACCACCGCTTTCTGGGCAGCCGCCACGAACGAACTGACGTCCCGCCCGCGAATATTGGCCTGAACGATCACCCGGCGGTGGATATTGTCCCGGTCGATGCGCGGCACACCATCCGACAGCACAATGTCCGCGACCTGTGACAGCAGAACCCAGCCTTTTCCATCCGCCCGGCGCACCTGTAGATGCCCGATCCTGTCCGGCGAACTAACCGCATCCGCCCGTAGACGCACCTGCGTGGGAATGATCGCGCCTTGCACCGTCACGGGCTTGCCCACATGACCGCCCACGGCCTCCACCACTGCCAGAATATCCGGTACCGCGACCCCAAGCCGTGCGGCAGCATCGCGGTTGACGTCGATATGCAGGAACGGCACCGTCCCGCTTCCCTGCAACGCGACATCCGCCGCGCCCCGCACGGTTTGCAGCGTCGTGACAACCTGTCCGGCAATGCGGTTCAGTTCCGACAGGTCATCGCCATAGACCGAAATCGCAAGCTGTGTCCTGACCCCGGCGAGCAGGTCGTCCATCCGCATCTGGATCGGCTGAGACCACGAATATGCCGCATCCGGCAGGGTTTTCTGCAGGGCGTCATTGATTTTCGTGACCAGTTCCGTCTGGGTAGACGCCGTTTTCCATTCGTCATGGGGACGCAGGAAAACGAACGTATCGGTCTCGTTCGTCCCCATAGGGTCGGTCGGGATCGCCGCCGTCCCCGTGCTGCTCACAACCGTCCGGACTTCGGGGAAAGAGCGCAGGATCTTTTCCTCCGCCGTCACGCTCGCCAGCACTGTCTCCAGCGAAGCCCCCGGCAGGCGCGTCGAGGTCACGACCAGCGAGCCTTCCTCAAGCTGCGGCACGAACTCCCCACCTAGCCGACCGCCGATCAGTATCGCCACCAGAAATGCCACACCCGTGACGATCAGCAGCCGCCCGCTATGGTGCTCGGTCCAGCGCAGGGCGGGTTCGTAATACCGACGCACGGTCCGGACGAACACGGTTTCCCGGTCCGCCTGAACCTTGCGCATCAGCATTGCCGCAAGAACCGGCACGCAGACGAAGCAGTAAACCAGCGACGCCAGCAGGGCCATGATAACCGTCTGCGCCATCGGCCGGAACATCTTGCCCTCGATGCCCTGAAGCGTGAGCACCGGCAGATAGACCATGATGATGACGAAAATTGCAAAACTCACCGGCCGCACCACGGCATGCGCCGCGTCCGCTGTCAGCGCGGCAAAGGGCTTTCCTTCCCGGTTTTCGCCACGCTCGACCATGATGTGCTCCACCACGACGAGCGAACTGTCCACGATCATCCCGAAATCAATCGCGCCCAGACTCAGCAGATTGGCCGACACGCCAAACAGCCGCATCCCCGCCATCGCCGCGACCAGCGACGCCGGAATGACGGACACGATCACCAGCGCCGCTCGCCAGTCCCCCAGAACGACCACCAGCACGAACAGCACCAGAACCGCACCGATCAACAGGTTTTCCTTGACCGTGTGGATGGTCTGGCCCGTCAGATCCGCCCGGCTGTAAAACGGCTCCAGCGTGACACCCGGCGGCAGGGACTGGCGGATCGTCGGCAGGACATGCCGGATCGCATCCAGCGTCGCATTCGAACTTGCGCCGGTCTGCATCATCACGACGCCAATGACTGCCTCGCCCTGCCCGTCCCGCGTCACGGCTCCAAGCCGCGTGCGCGGCCCTGCGGACACAACACCCATGTCGCGCAGGCGGATCACATGACCATTCGTGCCGAACTTCACGGGGATGGCGCCAAAATCCGCCAGACTGCCCACGAGCGCACGCCCGACCACGACATTCTGCTCGGCATGATGCGCGATCCAGCCACCACCCGATGAGGCATTATTGGTGTCCACGGCCTGAACGATGTCGCCGATCGACACACCAAACGCCCGCATCCGAGCCGGATCGACCGCCACCTGATACGTCTCGACCGCCCCGCCATTGACGTTGACATCCACCACGCCCGGCACCAGCCGAAGCTGCGGCACGACCGTCCAGGTCATGAGCCGGTTCAGTTCCATCAGCGACAGGCCACCGCCGCGGATCTGGAGCTGCATGATCTCACCCATGCCCGTCGCAAGTGGTCCCATCGACACACTCACACCCGGTAGCGTGATGCTGTCTCGCGCCGCCTGCAACCGTTCCGATACCCGCGCCCGGTCCAGATCAATATCCGTCGCATCATCGAACTGGAGATAGACCGCCGACACCCCCGTCCGCGACACGGACCGCAGATCCGTCACGCCCGGAATTCCGGTCAGGCTGGCCTCGACGGGGAAGGTGATGAGCTTCTCGACCTCTTCCGTCGCCAGCCCCGGAGCCGTAACGGAGACCATGACCTGTTTGGGCGAAATATCCGGCACCGGCTCGACCGGCAGTCCCGGCACGGTCATGATCCCGCCGATCATCAGCGCGACGAGCAGACCCAGCAGGACAAAACGGTTGGACTGGAAAAAACGCAGCATGAAACCCGCTCAGTCCGTATCCAGCCCGCTGACGAGCGACATGGATTTCAGGGCAAAACTGCCTTCCGTCACCACGCTGTCCCCCACTTTCAAAGGGCCCTGCACGACGGCGCTTTCATCGGTAGCCAGCCTGACCCGGACTTCGCGCGGCGCATACTGGCCTTCCGACGTCTGAACATAAACAAGATCATGCCCCTCGATCGTCTGCACCGCGTCGGCCGGGACGATCATGCCCTCAACAGCCTCGCTGGTTTCAAGGGTCGCATCCAGCATCACCCCCGGCCTCAAAAACGCCACCGGCCGGTCCACGACACAGACGACCTTGACCAGCCCCGTCACTGGGTCCGCAACGCCGTCGATCGTCGTAATCTTCGCACGGAACGGCTCGGCCCGCGCATTGCCCGAAGGCCGAACCGTCACGACGCTTCCCACACTTAATCGGGACACTTCATCGGGCCGCAGATCCGCGACGATCCACACGCCCGACAGATCTACAACCGTCGCCACGGCCTGCCCCGGCGTCACATCCGACGCTACGGAGGTCTGGATGGACTGCACCACACCCCGCACCGGCGAAATAAGCGTGGAGGCTTCGTCCTGCACGATCTTTTCCGTCACGGAAGTGAACTCTTCTGTCAGGCGGTGTTCGATCAGCCCGATATCCGCTTCCCGCGCCACGACCATACTGCGGGCCTGCTGCACCGCTGCCTGACGTCGCCGCACTTCCCCGACCGACACGGTACTGCCGACAAGCGCCTGCCCCCGCCGGTAGGCCAGTTCGGCCTCCCCGAGCGTCGCTTTCGCCGAAGCCAGAGCCGCCTGATCCTGCTCCATCTGAAGATGCAGCACATGCAGTGAATGATCGGTGTAATCAATAAGCGCCTGCCCCGGCTCCACGGTCTGCCCCGGCGTCACCCGGACCGCCGTGACCTTGCCGTCGCCACTCGCACGGATCACGACCGTCCGGGACAGATCCGCACTCGCCTGAGCCAGCGCAGAGACCGTGTCATGCAAGGCTCCCTGCCGGACAATCGCAGTCCGCAGATGCTCCGCATCCCGCGCCTGCGCCCCCAGTGTCAGCGGCTGCATCCAGCCCGGCGTTTCAGCCGCATGCGCACAATTCAGAGCACATGCAGCCACCCCGACAAGCAGAAAACGTGAAAAGCGGCTCATGGAATGGTCCCCGTCGCAATGCCCATCCGGATAACGGCCGCATGCCAAGCAATTTCTGCACGATTCAGGTCCAGCAGCGCGCGATACGCATCCGTCCGGGCCCGAAGCGCCTCGATCAGTGGCGTCTCGCCTACCCGCCAGGACCGCTCCATCCCGTCTGCTCGGTGCAGCATGGAACTGGCTTCGATACGGGCATTGGAACGCGCGCCGGTCGCCGCCACCAGCCGCGCCCGGACCTGCGCCATCTCGTTCCGCACGGCCCGGCGCGCCTCGACCTCCTGTCGTGTTGCCGCAGCCATGCGGTCCCGGGCGGCAGATTCCTGCGGCGTATTCGTCACTGCACTCGGCAGCGGCACCCGCAGATTGACGCCCACCTGCGTATCCCACGGACTGCCATACTGCCCCTGATCGATCGCATCGACGCCCACTTCGGGGTTGGGCATGAAGCTCCTGCGGACCAGCTTCATCTGGTTCTGCGCCGCAATCACGGCCTGATGCGTCGCCCGCACACGCGGATCAATGTCTTCAACCCAGCGTCCGTCATTCGCCCGCGTCAGCGCCAGCCAGTGGTCATCCGCCTGCGTGATATCCGGCACCCCCGGCAGACCGGTCAGGGTCCGCAACTGGCTCGCAGTGGTTTCGATGTCCTCGGCAGCCATGTCGGCTTCAGTCCGGGCTTGGGCAAGCTGCGCCTCCACGGCCTGCTGGTCGGACATTGCGGTTTCGCCCGAACGCTCGGCCCGCTGCACATCGGCCTCGATCCGGCGCAAGGCGGACACTGTCGCCAGTGCAGCAGTCTGCCGACGCATCGCCATAATCGCAGCCCCGGTCGCATCCACGACCCGTACCGCAACAGACATGCGCTCCACATCCAAGCGAACGGTCGCAGTTTTCGCTTCAGCCTTCGCAACATTCTCGGTCGCCGTGCCCTGACCCGGTAGCCAGAGCGGCACTGAGACACCCCCCTGCCAGGTGATATAGCCGTGATTGTCCCCGCTGATGCGGTCGTCATAATATTCACCGCTCAGCGTCGGGCCGCCCGCAAACCAGGACTGCGCCGCCTTCGCCCGCGCATCCGCGGACTCCTGATTGGTCTCAAGCTCGATCCGGACGGGATCGTTTTTCCAGGCCGCAGCAATCGCATCATGCATCGAAAGTGGTGCGGCCATACTCCCTTCGGCACGGCCGCAATCTGCGCCTGCGAGGCAGATTACGGCCACAAGCGCCACGCTGGCCAGCAGCCTGCGCGACACTCCTGCACACTGCGCAACGCAAAGGGGATGAAATGCCATTCCCGTCTCATCCCCCGACCGACAGGACGTGTCAACGGACGGAAATGCGACTCTTTTGCCCAATTCCGTATGCCGCACACGGCCCCCGCGCCAATTGCTCCCCTTCCCAAACGATCTTATGACTCCAAGCTAAGAGTTATTCTCATTTGAGGCCCGACACCCATGCTGATCCACATCCCGAACGTCCTTACTCCCGAACAGGTCCGCCATTTCCGCGGCAGGCTGGAAGCGGCCGAATGGACGGATGGCCGCATCACCGCCGGAGAACAGTCCGCACAGGCCAAACTGAACCTCCAGATCCCGCAGGACTCTGCGGAATGCCGAGAGCTTGGGGAAATCATCCTGCGCGCCCTGGGCCGCAATCCGACATTCAACAGTGCCGCTCTGCCATTGCGCGTCTATCCGCCGCTTTTCAACCGCTACGATACCGGCATGCATTTCGATGCCCATGTGGACAATGCCATCCGCCCTGTTCCCGGCACGGGCATGCGCATCCGGACCGACGTGTCCTCCACGCTGTTCCTCACCGGCCCGGAGGAATATGAAGGCGGCGAACTCGTCATTCAGGACACTTACGGCACCCAGAGTGTGAAACTTCCTGCCGGGGATATGGTGCTCTATCCCTCGACCAGCCTGCACAGTGTCAACCGCATCACCAGCGGCAGTCGCTGGGCCTCGTTCTTCTGGTCCCAGTCCATGGTACGTGACGACACGAAACGCAGACTGCTCTACGACTTCGACTGCTCCATCATCGAAACCCGTAAAGCCCTGCCGGACAGCCACCCTGCCGTCCTCGGCCTGACATCGACCTATCACAACCTTCTGCGGCAATGGGCGGAACTCTGAATCCGACCGTAACATTCCCGGTTATCGACACATATAAAAACAGGAAAACGGGTTCTCAAGCACATATCAGAGGCGTTATGGAAGATCAGATTGCTGACGCGGTCTGACAAAAACCATCTTTATTGAAAGAGATTAAATAAAAGCTGACATCATCCGCGCAGAAAAGAAAAAATCCTGCAACAAATCCGGGAACGCTCCACCCGAACATACCCGGACAGCCTTTTAACGAACGTTTAATTATTGTAGGATAATAGTCAATTCTCCTATCGAGAGAGTCAATTCGGGTGATGGAAAAGCAAAAGGATGACTTCAGGGAAAGCCTGAATTCTGTCCAAAACTGGCCTCAGGGCGCCCGTGATGACTTTGTCCTTCACGCCCTGGACTGTTCCGCTATTGTCGCCATCACCGATACACGCGGTCGCATTCTTTCAGTCAACAACCGGTTTGAGGAAATCAGCGGTTATACCCGTGATCAACTCATCGGAAACGACCACCGCATGCTGCGTTCAAAGCAGCACGACAAGAAATTCTTCCGACAGATGTACCGCACAATTGCCTCAGGGAATGTCTGGCACGGCGAAATCTGCAATCGTCGTCAGGATGGCAGCCTTTACTGGGTCGACACCACAATTGTACCCCATATTTCGGAAAGCGGAAAAGTCACGAGCTATGTGGCCATCCGCTTTGACATCACTGACCGCAAGCAGGCTGAAAACCATCTCAAATCAAGTCGGCAGAAATTACAGAAAGTCGTCAATACCGATTTCCTGACCAAGATTTCCAACCGACTGCATTTTTCCCATATCCTGCGCAAGACCCTCCGCACGAGCACCGCAAGCCATCTCTGTCTGGCCCTGCTCGACATCGACACCTTCAAAACAATCAACGATACGTCCGGCCATGATTCCGGCGACCGCCTTTTGCGCAAGGTCGCCGAAAAACTGCAGGAATTCGAAAGCGAGAACTGTTTCATCGCCCGCATCGGCGGTGATGAATTTGCCGTCCTCATGACAGGCGACACTCTGGCTCTTTTTGAAACGATCCTTCAGGACATCCTGGAGCAGATGCGCTTCAGCATCCGCAACCGGACCATGACCCATGCCTGTACCGTGAGTATCGGTTATGTGTCCGTGCCCCTCTCCGATGCGCGGGAGAAAACTCTCCTGAAATGCGCCGATCTGGCCCTTTATGCCGCAAAGACCGAAGGCCGAAACCGCATGCGGGAATACCATCCCGTCATGGAGGAAAAACTGGACCTCGCGGCCCGTCTGCGTCGGCGCGTTCAGACCGGTTTGCGAGATCAGAGCATCAAAGTCTTCTATCAGCCGATTTTTTCCCTCAGCATCCCCGGGCGTATTTCATTTGAAGCCCTCCTGCACTGGGACCACCCACAGCATAAAGTACTTTCTCCGCAGTATTTTCCTGAGGTGTTTGAAGACCACAGCCTGACCATGACCCTGAATACTTTCGTAACGCACAGGGTTATGGAAGATGTGAGCAGACTTCGCGAACAAAACATCCGCTTTGAGCGCATCGCCATCAACATCACATCCTGCGATTTCGAGAATACCGACTTTTTCCGTAAACTCGACAGCCTTGCAGATGGCATGAATGTTCCGCTCAATTCTCTAGCACTCGAAATTACCGAAAATATCTTTTCCCGACCGCACCACCAGCAGGTCGAGCGCGAACTTGATACCCTGCATCGCAAGGGGGTCCAGATTTCGCTGGACGATTTCGGCACGGGCTTTGCGTCCCTGACCCATCTCAAAACCATCACGTTCGACTACGTCAAGATCAACCGCGCATTCGTGGCAGGCCTGGAGCGTCATGGGACCGATGCGGCAATCATCAGGGGAGTGATCGACATCGTCCACAGCCTCGGACGCAAGGTGGTCGCTGAAGGGATCAGGAGCGCCTCACAGGTCCGCGCGCTTCTGGAAATGGAATGTGATTTCGTGCAGGGAGATTTTCTGTGCGAAGCGGTGCCTGTGATGGACATCCCGGATGCACTGGAAAAAA
This sequence comes from Gluconobacter sp. Dm-44, assembly GCF_018256175.1. NCBI lineage: Bacteria > Pseudomonadati > Pseudomonadota > Alphaproteobacteria > Acetobacterales > Acetobacteraceae > Gluconobacter > Gluconobacter sp. Dm-44. The sequence continues at coordinate 30,791 of NZ_JAERLZ010000004.1, forward strand.
TCCGGTACAAGGCGCTTCTGTAAAGGGCCTCGTACCGGGGAAACCTGACGGGAGTTTCAGCCCGTCAGATCGTGTTACTCAGAAACGCTGATCAATACCGGTCAGGATCGTGCGGCGCAGACCGTATTGCGGCGCCCCGACGCCGATGCCGCTGCCATCGCGCAGCAGATAGGTCCGGTCAAACAGATTGGTCACATCCAGACGAAGCTGCGTCCGCTTGAGGAATGGAACCTGAAACAGATCCTTGAAGGACTGGACCAGCGACAGGTTGAATGTAGCGTATTGCGGAACCGAAGCACCGTTGGGTGTCGCACCATCAGCCCGCAGACCGCTGCCATAGACCATCGTAGCCGATAGCCGCAGCGGATGACCGGTCCTGTGGAAGAAGGAGTAGCTTCCACCTGCCGAAGCAGTCCAACGCTGATCATGATCCAGATGGATCCAGCGCTTGCTGGTATAGGCCAGATCGTCCGGATCGAAGTTCCACTGAGCGGTCGTGATGTCCTTGCCGATCGCGCGGGACCAGGAGAAATTGCCGTAAACGCTGAACGCACCACGGGTATAGTCCGTCGCGAATTCATACCCATGAACCTGACCACGACGATAGTTGAACGCCGACAGGATAACCGGAGAACCGAACTGGCCTTCGTCAATCATGTTCTTGGCGAGCTTCACATACGCATCGAAGGAAGCGTGCCAGCCCGGCAGAATGGTCTGTGCGAAACCCGCATCGAAATAATGGTCACGCTCAGCCTTAACGTTGCTATTAAGGAACGTTCCCGGCGCCGCAGACGTATTGGCGAACTTGTTGAGCGACGTACCCCCCACCAGTTCGAACGGCGGCGGCGTGAAGTAACGGGAATATCCCGCATGGAACGTGCCGCCATGCCAGGGCTTGTAAACAATGTTCAGACGCGGGCTGACCTGCTTGGCATGCGTGTATTCATCCACGCCATCAAAACGCAGACCGTAATTGACTGTCAGGTTCTTGAGCGGACGCCATTCGTCCTGCGCATAGAGCCCGTACATCCAACCCGTACGGCCCGTGCCGTCATGAATGGTGAGCGGATTGTCGGAATAAATCGCGCCCCCGTCGGCATCTTCACCCGTCTGCGGATAGACGGTTGAATCCGATTTGGAAACGTTACGTTCCACATAGATCTGATAACCAAAGCGGACGGTATGATCCTTCGCGGCCTGCCATGTGGCATCCGACTGCGTTCCCGTCGAAAAGACCGAACGGGCCGCACGCTGTGCAATGCCGTTATAAACCAGATCGCCGAGCGGATCGGGCGAATAGCGCAGGGAACTGTAGCGCATCACGGCGGACGTCTGGAAGCTCAGCTTGCCCATGTCCTTTTGCAGGGACAGGATGCCGAAATCCGTAATTTCCTTCTGATGCTCGTTCAGGCTTGAGCTGTCGCCATTCCCGTAAAGCTGCTGCGACAGGTCGCTGTTGGCAAAGGACGGATTGGCGAACTGGCGCTGCTGCCCGGGGTTATTGGGAAGCTGGTATTCAGCGTTGGACACACCGGCCGTAAAGCTGATCCGGGTGTTCTCATCAACCGTGTAACGGCCGTGACCGAGGAAATGATACTGGTTGGTCAGATCGTGCAGAGCATTGAAGCTCGGCGTCGTGTTTTCGATACCGACGCGGTTATGCACGAAATCACCCGTCGCAAACCAGTCCCACTTACCGTGATGACCACCGAACTGCACGGACGGAAAGAAGTAATCGCGCGCACCACCATAAATCGAAACGTCGCCGCCAGCATCCGAATAGCCGTTCTTGGTGGTGATATCGATCACACCAGCCTGAAGAAATCCGTATTCGCTGGGAAGCGCGCCAGTCGTCAGGGACATGGAGTGGGCAAAACGCGTCATGAGCGTCTGTCCGAACACGCTCATGCCCTCGGGAAGCGCCACGCCATCCAGACGGAACTGCACTTCATTATGGTCACCGCGGATATGGATCTGCCCGTAGCTATCCTGCGCCACGCCCGGAGCCTGAAGCAGCAGGGCGTTCAGCGGTGCATTGTCGCCGCCCGGATTGGTCTCGATCGCCTGACGCGAAAAATTATAGACCGTGGCCCCCGTTGACGGCTGTAGCGCAGCGCGGGCGCGTTCGAGATGGGCGTTGACCGTCACCGCATCCTCACCTGCCCGGCTTGTCTCCGTCGTTGTCGTTCCATGCTGGTCGTCAGCATGGCCGAAGCTGGAACGGGCAGCGGAAGCCTCATCGTCCGTCTGGGCATCGGCGGGAGCCGCAGTTGTCTGGGAAGAGGTTGCGGACGGCGTGACCGACTGGGCAAACGCGGAATCGGCAAGGGCGGTAGTGCAACCCAGCAGCAGCAGAAAGGAACGGGCAGACACGAAAGACGGCATGAAACCTCCGGACGGGGATGCAGGCAAAGACGAAGGATTGTCAGAGCGGCTCTCTTATTATGTTATATCATAACGATTCAAGCGAAATCTGCCCCGCCCACCCGCCACAAGGCGTTGCGCGTTGGCGCTGTTGCACAAGTACAATATAAGCACCGTGAATTGCCGGGTTTGCCTGCGCTCTCAGGCAGACTACCCCCACGACTGACGCCGTCCTTTTCAGGAGCTCCGACCTTTCCATGACGCTTCGCAAGGCTCTTCTCCTGAGCGCCAGCCTCCTCGGTCCGTCCCTCGCGCTCGCCGCCCCGACGGAGAAAGCGAAGCCGCTGGCGGGAAAAACCGGAGCGCCCCATCGTGCAAACGCTCATCCGGCCGTTGCAAAACCAGCTCCGCACAAAACCGTCCCACAATCCGTTCAGGCCCGTAATACCGAAACGATCGCCGTCACCGCGCGCCGCACGGATTTGGCCTTCGTTGCAGCACAGCATCTCCCCGATGCCGACACCCGCCTGAGCGCAGAACGCCTGATCCAGCGCGGCGTCGTCACTCTGCGCGGTCTGGAGCGCGTGGCCCCCAACCTGACAATCCAGTCGGTCAACGGCACGGCCTCCAACAATTTCTACCTGCGCGGGGTCGGCTTCAACGACTTCACCCAGAACAACATCCCTACCGTCATGACCTATTTCGATGACGTGCCGTTCGCGTTCTCGACCCTGTCGAGCGGGCTGATGTTCGATCTGGCGGACGTCACGGTTGCTCCAGGCCCGGTCGGGACCACGCATGGCCAGTCCGATACCGGCGGCGAAATCCGCTTCCGCACCGCCGACCCGACCAGCACATGGCATTACGGCGCCAGTCAGGACATCGCGTCTTACGCCCGAAGCCGGAGCGAGGCCTATATTTCAGGCCCGATCGCCAAGGGGCTCGATTTCCGTCTGGCCGGACAGATCCGGCAGGGTGGCGGCTGGCAGACCGATCCGCAGAACGGTGCCCATCTGGGCGATGCGGACTCCTACGCCCTGCGCGGCAAGCTGCGCTGGCATTCGGATGACAACCGCACCACGATCCTGCTGTCCGGGCATTTCGTACAGGACAACAGTCAGGTCGTCACCAGTCAGGCCGTCCATCGCCTGATCGGCTCGGCCGCGCTGCCGCATCTTGGCCAGCAACAGGCCGAATGGTCGATGCGGCCGCAATTCGCAAACCTGATCGGACGCCCGGAAGGTCTCAAACCCAGCGAACACAACCAGTTCTGGGGCTGGGACCTGCATATGGACCATGATTTCGGAGTTGCGAAACTCACGTCCGTCACAGCCTTTGAAACCGGACGACAGGGCGAATACACCGATCAGGACGGCACCTCACGGGCCGAAGCCGACACCTACCGCACCATCAGCGCCAATGCTTTCACGCAGGAACTGCGTCTGGGCTCCAGCAATCCGGACAGCCGCCTGCAATGGGTGGTAGGCGCATTCTATCAGCGCAGCCGAATGAAACAGCGCTTCTTCTTCGATTATACCGACTATGCGGCGCGCGGTTACATGATGGCGACGTCCTTTTCCATGAATCAGGAAAGCACGTCCGAATTCGGCCATGTCAGCTATCGCCTGCCGCATAACGTGACACTGTTTGCGGGCCTGCTGCACGAAATCGACGACCGCAGCCTGCCGGGCCTGACGTCTGAAATTTTCGGCGGAAAGACGACGGCTTTCCACGGCGAAAGCACGGCTGCGGCCCAGTTCGCCGGACAGGTCGGCGTCTCATGGCAGGCGACAAAAACCACGCTCGTCTATTACAAGATGAGCAAGGGCTTCAAACCCGGCGGTTTCAGCGCCAACAACACCCAGATCCAGGCCCAGCTTGACCCGTTCGGCCCCGAGACGGTTCTGACCTACGAATTCGGCTTCAAAAGCGATCCGATCCCCAATGTCCTGCGCCTGAATGGTGCGGCGTTCTATAACGACTTCCACGGCCAGCAGGTTGTCGGCACGGTCCTGATCCCGAATTACGGTCCGCTGAGTGAAATCACGAATGTCCCGAAATCCGAAAGCTGGGGTTTCGAAGGCACGGTCGAATTTCACCCCATACGCCATGTTTTCGTAACGCAGAACATTGGCTGGCAGCGTGGCAATTATCAGGACTTTCTGAACGTCAACCGCGCCGCCACGAATGCGGCCTATGCCAAAACGGGCGTCTGGCGGGCCGTGAACAGCAACTTCGCAGGCGTGGATAACGGCCAGCCCAAGCTGACCCTGAACGGTCAGGCGGAATGGCGGCAGCCTCTGACATCAGCGCTCGGGCTCGATGTCGGGCCAGACTGGTCCTATCGCGGCAGTCAGGCCATCGCGGTCGGCGGCACCGGATTCTATCGCCTGCCACCGTATTTTCTGCTCGGCGCCCATGCGACCCTGCGCCCGTCATCAGGGAAGTGGGAGGCCACGATTTACGCCTCCAACCTGCTCAACCGCAGCTTTTTCGAAAGCGGCGGCATGGCGACGACGACCTATTTCTACATCCCCGGACCGCCGCGCTTTATCGGCGGCCGGATCTCATACGGCTTCTGATAAGGCGCCTGCCCTCTCAGCAGGAAATCAGACACCGCGCGAGCGACTGGATTTCCCGCAGATTGCTCTGCGCGTCCATGGGCTCCCGCCCCAGCATGTTCATAGCGCGGAAATGGATCGTGCTGAGGAGCATGTCCAGCACCGTATCGGCATGCTGGCAGAAAACCTTTTCGCCCCGCTTGCTTGCGCGCTCAAGAAACAATGCCATCTGCGCACGCGCCGGCACCACACTGACTTCCCACAGAACCTGACCGAACTCCGGATCATGCACAGCCTCGCCCAGCAGGGTTCCGTAAGTCCGGCCCAGCGGGGTAGCGAGGAAGCGGATGCGCGCGGCAATCAGCTCGTCCACGTCCCCGGCAAAGCTGCCCGTATCAATCTGCGGCGTCAGATCATCACGCCACAGACGAATTGCATCGAAGAACATCGCCTGTTTCGTCGGCCAGCGCCGATAGACCGTAGCGGTCGAAACGCCTGCGGCCTTGGCCACGCGACTGATGGTGAGGCCCTGATAGCCTTCCTCCGCCAGAACCTGCGCGATCGCCGCGAGGATATTGTCTTTCAGCCCGAGATTGATCGGCCGTCCCGGCGCACGGATCAACGCACGGTCCCGGACGGGAACATGAGCAGGCTTTAGCGGTAAAGTATGTGTCACTACGGTCTGCGACATAAGTGTTCCCCTTCCTGACCATTTAATCGGTCAACATCATCTCGTGATTTAACGCAGCTAGTCAGAGATGGACGCTTCGTTACAACACGCAATTGCGTTTATTTGATATCAAAAGATGTCCATTTTCCATCAGGGAATAACGTGACTCGCCTGAAGCGCTGTTCTTTTGGCCTGAACTGCCGCTGCATCCATCGGGACCGACCGGACGGATGCGACCTCCTGAGCGGAAATCCCGGACGATGATCCGCCCCCCAACGTCGCCGCATAACTCAGAACAGCCGCAATATCGCTATCGGACAGCGTCTTAAACGACGGCATGAATCCCTTGTAGGACTGCCCTTCCACAAGAATCGGCCCATGCAGCCCGTTCACCAGAACCGCCGCAAGATAGGCCTTCCCTTCGGGTGAAGACGCGATGGCACCAACCCGCCCCGCAAGAGCCGGAAACGTGCCGGGCCGTCCAGCGCCCGCAGGCCCGTGGCACATCGCGCATTTTCCCGCGTAGAGCGCCGCACCATCCGCCGCCATCGCCCCAGACGCCGCCAACGGCCCCATGCCAAGTAGCCCCGCCAGCATGATCCTAAATCCGTGTCTCATCGTCATGGCCCGAAGCCCTCCGGAAGATGCGTTGCCGTAGCAGTTTGAAACACACTACCCCCCGCTTCGTCTGAAAGCTACCGCTCCCGGCGCGGCAGCGTGTCTTTCTCGAAAGCGCAAATCCGCCTATCCTGCGCGCATCTTTCCTGCCGGAACTCCGGCACAGTCGGCAGAGGTTCCGCATGACCCAGAGCGAGACGTCCCCTTCCCCGGGCGGCACGAAACGGCGCGACCTGCTGACGACCGCAACCGTAACACTGGGCTGCGCGGGGGCCTGCGCCCTTGCCGTCCCTTTTCTCAACAGCCTGAAAAACCCCTCCGCCACGACGCTATCCGACAAAACACTGGAGGTCGATCTGTCTTCCCTTGCGCCCGGACAGGATATGACCGTGCAATGGCAGGACTGGCCCATTTTCATCCAGCGCCGCACACCACAGATGCTGGCCGCCCTTCAGACCCCCGCCCACATCGCCACCCTGCGCGACGCAGACTCGAAAATGCTCCAGCAGCCGAAAGATGCCACAAACTGGCACCGCTCGGTCCACCCCGATTACGGGGTACTGGTCGGGATCTGCACCCATCTGGGCTGCGTTCCGTCTTTCGAGAAACCCGGTTCGGCGCCCGAGGCAGAAGGCGGGTATTTCTGTCCCTGTCACGGCTCGCATTTCGATGCCGCAGGCCGTGTCGCACAGCGCGCGCCCGCACCGTATAATCTGCCGGTCCCGCCGGTGACGTTCCTCTCCGACACGAAAATCCGCATCGGCCACAGCGCGGGCGATCCGGGCTTCAGCATGTCCGACATCCAGCAGATCTGAGGACCGGACCCCATGCCCGCACCTGAGAAAACTCCCGGATGGCTTGAACGGCGCCTGCCCGTCATGAGCGTGCTGCGCCGCGAATACATTGCCTTTCCGATGCCCCGGAACCTCAATGCCCTGTGGAGCTTCGGCGCCTTCCTGATGGTCACGATGGCCATCATGATCGCCAGTGGCCTGTTCCTCGCCATCAACTACACTCCCGACATCACGCAGGCCTTCGCCAGCGTCGAAGCGATCGACCGTCAGATCCCCTCAGGCTGGTTCCTGCGCAGCCTGCATATGGGCGGCGTGACGATGCTGTTCGCCTGCCTCTACATCCATATCGCGCGCAGCCTCTGGTACGGCTCCTACAAGGCTCCGCGCGAACTGCTGTGGCTAACAGGGCTGGGCCTGATGCTGATGGTGATGGTCACGGCCTTCGCCGGTTATGTCCTGCCCTGGGGGCAGATGTCCTACTGGGGCGCCACAGTGGTCCTGAATGCCGCCCATACCATTCCCCTGATCGGCAAGCCGGTTTCCGAACTGCTTCTGGGTGGCGAAACGCTGGGGAATACGGCCCTGCACCGCCTGTTCGTGCTGCATTTCACGATGGCTTTTGCGATCCTCGCCGTCATCGCCCTGCATGTTGCGGCCCTGCATGTGGTCAAGCCGAACAACCCTTCCGGCATCGACCCCGTCAGCCCGAAACAGACCCTACCGTTCCATCCGTATTACACCAGCCGGGACGGCTTCGCGCTCTGCCTGTTCCTGATGGTCTATGCCGGGCTGGTCTTTTTCCTGCCCAATCTGCTGACGCTCGCGGACAATTATGTTCAAGCCAATCCACTCGTGACGCCGCGTGACATCCGGCCGGAATGGTATTTCGCACCGTTCTACGCAATCCTCCGCGCCGTGCCGTCCCGCCTCGGAGGGCTGCTCCTCGCCGTCGGCAGCCTCGCCGTTCTGTTCGCCCTGCCCTCTCTGGACCGTTCCCCCACCCGTTCGGCCACACGCCGCCCACTGGTGCGCCTGTCCCTGCCGCTGGCTTTTCTGTCGTTTATTCTGCTGGGCGTCGCGGGGATGCATCCGCCGACCGAAACATGGCTGATCGTCAGCCGTCTGGCGATGGCATGGTGGTTCATCCATTTTCTGGTGGTCATGCCGCTCGTTTCGGAACGGGAGATCACATCATGAGCCGCCTGATCCGAAATCTCATACTTGTCGCCAGCCTCCCCCCCCTGCTCGCGACCCTTCCCGCCTGCGCCAGCACACCCGCTCAGCGTGGCCTGATGGTCTTTCAGCAGGTCTGCGCCGCCTGCCACGGCATGGACCATGTCGATTACGGCGATATGGCCGCCTTCGGACTGTCTCCAGACGCCATCCGAAGCTGGGCTGCCGATCAGCAGATTCCGAACGGAACGGACGACAATGGCGATCCGAAAACCCGTCCCGCCACACCCGCCGATCCCATCCTCTCGCCCTATCCCAACGAGGCTGTAGGGCGTCTGGCCAATCACGGGCTGCTTCCGCCGGATCTCTCCCGTCTGGCCATGACATTACCGGGGGGCGCAGAACAGATCCGGCGCATCCTCCTGTCCTATGCCCCCACACCTGCAGGCGTGAAACTCGATGACGGCCGCTATTACAACACCGCCCTGAAATGGAAGCATATCGGCATGCCTCCGCCCCTTCAGGACGGAATGCTGACCTACCCGGACGGCACAAAAGCCACCACCCAACAAATGGCGACCGACGTTTCGGCCTTCCTCAACGACGTCGCACATCCCCACGCAGCAGAACGCAGACGGGTTGGCCTCTACGTTCTGGCGTACCTCGCCCTGATGGCCCTCCTGACCTTCGTGCTGCAACGCCGGATCTGGAAATCGCGCCCCTGATGAGTGACGCAGAGCCTATAGATGCGAGGCGTGATCCCTGCGATGCGCCTCGCGATAGGTCAGCGGCATGACTGCCAGCCCCTGAACCGTCTCGATCACGTCCAGTTCCGCATTGCCCAGCAGCCGCACCAGCGCATCCCGCGGTGTATACAGCCCCCTGACGGCCACGCTTCTTCCGTCCTGCAAAAGCGCATCATCCATCAATACCGGGCATCGCGTCTTGCGCTCCAGTTCTGCGACAGCCGCTGCAAGCGCCTTCGTGTCGATCTGCAAAACGCTTTTGCGAACCGGGCAGATGTCAGGTGTCCGCGTGACAGTCTCTCCCCATACCGTCCCCTCCAGAACGCACACGCACACCAACACGCGTAGCCCAGTCCGCACAGATCCGGATATGAGACGCCGCCAGTTAATACGTTCAGGATACGGACGGTCTCGCATGCCCGTGGCTCTCCCCTGAGCACACCCATCTCACATGTCTGACAGGCCCACCAGACGATAGAACGCAGCAACCGGGAGACGGCCACATCCCTCCCGTTCTTTTGAAGATCAGAACAAAAAGCTCAGAATGTCGGTGGCGTACAGGCGCTGATGATCTCACAGCCTTCGGAACTCAGACATCGAAACCGGTGTGGCTGGCGACTGTCGAAATGATACGCATCCCCCGGCCCAAGGATCTCCTGCCGCTCTCCAACCGTAATTTCCACACGCCCGTGAAGGATGAAACCGCCCTCCTCACCCTCATGGGCATAGACCGCAGCGCCCGTATCAGCGCCGGACGCATAGTTTTCCCGCAAAATCTGAAGCGTCCTGCCGAATGAGGACGCGCCCACCTGCCGGAACACCACGCCTCCCTGCTCGAAGGTCAGGAGTTCGTCCGCACGGTAAAAGATCTTGTCTCCACCTTCCGGGACGATGCTGAAAAATTCGCCAAGCGTTACGGGAATCCCGTCCAGAACCCGCTTGAGCGTCCCGACGGAGGGGTTCATGTCCCCGGATTCGATCAGGGAAATGGTGGAATTGGTGACGCCGGTCCGCTTGGCCAGTTCACGCTGGGACAGATTTCTGGCTGTCCGGACAAACCGCAGGCGCGCTCCCAGATCCATCCTGTCCCATGCCCCCTCTCCTGTTTCGTTTCATGATTATGTCATATCGAAACAGAAAGGAAACCTTGAAAATCATTATACCTGTAGGCGGTATTTGTTTGTGATATGCCCGCACAGGCAAAGACATGATCGTCCGGAACATATGGCCCGCAGAACCGTTCTGGGGTAAACAAACCACCAGAACGGCATGTGCGGACTTCCGACTGCTCCAGTCACGGCTCCGCGATTTTGCGCAGAGACAGGATGGACGACTGATGCTGTATGCTTCGACGGGGTGCTTCACTCTCACGGTGATCATGGGCGTCTGGCTCGCTATTTTCGCGGCCCGCTACAAGCGCCCTTTCAGCTTCCTCACGCCCGTCCATGTCGGATCAGCCATTGTTGGCGCGGTCTTTCTCGTCATTGCGATCAGCAATGGTGACAATCGCCTCATGCTAAACGTGGCGCTCGCCGTCGCCATTGCGGCCTTCGGTGTTTTGATGGCGTTTTTCCGCAGGCGCGGCGCCATGATCGCACCACTTTATATGTGTCACATCCTGCTGGCGGTCATGTTCTATTTCTCGATGGTGTGCTTCACGATTTTTCCGAATTTCGGCCTCGACTGACACGCCTTACAATGCAGCAAGGCTCTTCCAGATCATGTAAGCCGCAACCGTGAAAATGACGCAGGCAAAGAACGTCGTCAGCGCAGGACCGGAGCCTGAAAGGCGCTTCGCCGCACGGGTCCCGAGAAAGCTGCCGATGACGCCCCCCGCGACGAACAGCAGACCCATCACCCAGTCCACATAGCCCGAAAGCATGTAACTCAGCGCCGTACTGGCCCCCAGCGCCGCCACCGCGACCAGCGATGTGCCGACCGCATTGAGAATAGGCATCCGTGTGCAGGCAATCAGCGCCGGGACGATCAAAAACCCGCCGCCAATCCCGAAAAATCCGGACAACACTCCCGTCCCGGCCCCGGCCATCATGACGCGCGGCATGTTCTGACGGTTACACGCCGCCCCGGCCTCACCCTTGTTGCGACGCCCCCGCAGCATGAGCACACCGACCACGACCATCAGCAGCGCAAAACACAGCAACAGCTTTTCGCCATTCACCGCCTTGCCAAACGCCGCCCCGATGAACGCTCCCGCCACACCGCACGGCGCGAAAATGCCCGCACATTTCCATTTGACCGTCCCCGCGCGGGCATGGCTGACCAACCCGGCCAAAGCGTTGACCGCTACCGCCATGGCGCTCGTTCCGATAGCGACATGGGCGTTTTCCACACCCACGACATAGACCATCAGGGGAACGGCAAGAATGGACCCGCCGCCCCCGATCAGTCCCAGCGTAAACCCGATCAGAACACCGCAGGCCAGCTCAAGCGCAATATGCACGATCCGCTCAGCCGCCCTTTTTCGCATTCAGAGGCTTGGGCGCGACCATCAGCTCACGCCCTTTCAGCATCCCGTCCCAATACATCAGCGGCATGACGTATTTCTTGAGCCACCAGGCAAGGCGCGTCGGCTTCTGTCCGTTGAGCAGCCATTTCGGCAGAGTCGGAGCCAGTTTGCCGCCATAGCTGAACTCGGCCAGCACGATCCGTCCGTTCTCCACCGTCAGCGGACAGGCGCCATAGCCCTCATATTCCGAAACCGGGCCCTGATGCTTCAGAAACGCGAGCACATTGGTCGCCACCACAGGCGCCTGCACCCGAACCGCTGCTGCGGTCTTGGCACAGGACGTGCCGATCACATCTCCAAGGGCGAACACATCCGGGAAACGCACATGCTGCAAGGTCGCCGGATTGACCTCAACAAACCCGTCCGATCCCGAGAGCGCACTGTCGCGGATCACCTGCGGCGCGCTCTGCGGCGGCACGACATGCAACATGTCGAACGTCCGCTCAACCCGCTCCACATTCTCCCCGACCTTGCGTTCGAAAACAGCCTTGCGGTTCGGCCCGTCCACTTCCACGAGCTTCGATCCGGTGTGCAATCCGACGTGATAGCGCTTGATGTACTCCATCAGTGGGGGCACGAAATCCTTCACACCGAACAGCCCCGGCGTTGCGGTATCGAACTCGACCGAAATGTTATCCAGAACGCCCCGGCGCTTCCACGCATCGCACGACAGATACACGGCTTTCTGCGGCGCGCCCGCACATTTGATCGGCATGGGCGGCTGGGTAAAGATCGCTGTGCCGCCCTTGAGCTGCTGCACAAGCTGCCATGTGTAAGGGGCCAGATCGAAACGGTAGTTCGATGTCACGCCGTTCTTGCCTAGCGTCTCCGCCAGACCGGGAATAGCGTCCCAGTTCAGCGTAATCCCCGTCGCCACAACGAGCGCGTCATAGGACACGACCGTGCCGTCCGTCAGCACCACTTCGCGCACATCCGGCCGGAACAGCTTTGCCGCCTGCTTCACCCAGACAACATCTTTCGGCATGACATCCGCTTCCTTGCGGCGCGTTTGTGCGGCCTGAAAAACACCGCCACCCACAAGCGTCCAGCCTGGCTGGTAGAAATGCTCATTGGACGGCTCCACCACGCCAATCGACAGATTCCGGTTCCGCTTGAGCAGACTGCCCGCAGTCGACAGACCACCCGCACCACCACCGATAATCAGAACCTGAAAATGCGCCGCATCCTTGCGCGGGGCCGCCGCCGGCGCGGCCACACGCTCGATCCGGGCCCGCAAACGACTGATATCCACCCCGGCCCGTTCCGTTGCCGCGAAAATTTCAGCCGCAGGACGCTTGCCCGCCTCAGCCAGAGCCCAGATCTGTCCGGCCCGCGTACCCGAGCGGCAATAGCCGACAACCGGCGCGGGAAGTGTCGCCAGAACCTGCCGCGTTTCGGCGATCTGCGTTTCGCTCGGCACGGTTCCGGACTTCACCGGAATTGCGGCAAATGCCAGTCCAGCCTCTTTCGCGGCGGCTTCGATCACTTTCATTTCCGGCTGATCCGGCGCCTCCCCGTCAGGACGGAAACAGAGGATTGTGTGAAATCCCTCCGCCTTCAGATCGGCAATATCCTGCACGGCAATCTGAGGGGAAATGGCATAGCTGTCGGTCAGATGACGGGTTGGCATGGGAACTCCAGAAACGCAAAATAAGGCACAACCGTGCCGGACGAATGGATTTCAGACGCGATTGACGGGAATCTTGATGTAGCTCACGCCGTCGGCTTCGGGTTCAGGCAGGTGCCCACCGCGCATGTTGACCTGTACGGACGGCATCAGGAGGCGCGGCATCGCAAGCGTCGCGTCGCGGGCGGTGCGCATCTGCACGAACTCCTCTTCGCTCACGCCGTCATGAACATGAATGTTGTAACCGCGCTCATGCCCGACCGTCGTCAGCCAGACATAGTCGTCCCGTCCCGGCGCCTTGTAGTCATGGCACAGGAACAGCCGCGTCTCGACCGGAAGTGACAGCAGACGGCGGATGGAACGGAACAGCTGGCGCGGATCTCCACCCGGAAAATCCGCCCGCGCCGTACCGAAATCCGGCATAAAGATCGTATCGCCCACAAAGGCCGCATCACCGATCACGAACGCCATATCCGCAGGCGTGTGACCCGGAACATGCAGCACCGTTACGGGAAGTTCCCCGATCCGGAAGGTCTCGCCATCGCGGAACAGACGGTCAAACTGCGATCCATCCCGCGCAAACCGCGTTCCCGCATTGAAGATCTTCCCGAAAACGGCCTGAACCAGCGTGATATCCGCGCCAATCCCCATCTTGCCGCCAATTTTTTCCTGCAACCAAGGCGCGGCAGAGAGATGATCCGCATGAGCGTGCGTCTCAAGCTGCCAGTCCACAGTCAGACCTTCGCGCTCCACATAATCGACAATCGCCTGTGCCGAACCATGCGACGTGCGCCCCGCCGCTGCGTCATAATCAAGCACACTGTCAATGACGGCAGCGCGCTTCGTGACGGGACAATGGACCACATGCGTCGCAGTGTTCGTGGCTTCATCGAAGAACGTACACACCACAGGAACGGGCGTCGCACCCTGCTCGGTCCGCCGGATCTGGTCGGTCGCGGCCTGAATTGCTGCATCGTGCATGGCGTCCACCTTCTGGCTGCGGAATGTCTTTACGACACTTTCATTAACTGTTAAGTTAATATTGTAAGTGTTGCATGTCAAGCGCCCTGATGCTTTTGGAACCGGACCATGATCGTATCCCCTCCCGCTGAATCGTCTTTTCCGTCCCTTCGCATCGGCGACCGCGCTCCGGATTTCAGCGCCCGGACCACGCATGGCGAGTTCATCATGAGCGCCCTGCGCGGACACTGGGTGCTGCTCTTTGCCCATCCGGCCGATTTCACACCTGTCTGCACCAGCGAATTCATCGCGCTGGCCCGCAGTGCGGAAGAATTCCAGCAGCGGGACTGCGCACTCCTCGGCATCTCGGCGGACAGTCTTCCAGCCCATCTGGCCTGGGTGAACGCCATCCGGACGCAGTTCGACGTCCATGTTCCCTTCCCCATCATCGAAGACCCATCCCTTGCCGTCGCCAAGGCTTACGGCATGCTCGACAGCACGGCTCAGGACAGCGCAACCGTCCGCTCCGTCTTCATGATCGACCCCACGGGCACCGTCCGGGCGATCCTGAACTACCCCGCCACGGTCGGACGCTCCGTTCCCGAACTCCTGCGCCTGCTTTGCGCCCTGCAGGAAGTCGACCGCGCAGGAGCCCTCACGCCCGAAAGCTGGCAGCCCGGACAGCGCACCATCGCGCCCCCGCTCCAGACGCAGGCCGCAGTGGAAAAAGCCGGGGCCAAATGGTTCTTCCAGCCCATGCCGCGGGAGCGTTCATGACCGTCCTGCTTCCCCTTGAGAAAAGCCGTGAACTGGCGGAATGGCTGCGCATTCTCGCCCAGCCCCAACGCCTCATGATCCTCTCGGCCCTGCTCGACAGCACCCATGCCGTCAGCGAGATCGAAACCATGACCGGCATCGGACAGCCAACACTGAGCCAGCATCTGGGCGCACTCAGACGCGCGGGGCTGATCGAATCCCAGCGCGAATCCCGCGCCATTCACTACTGCTGGGCCGACACGCCCGACGCCCGACGCGCGCGCGTCCTTTTGATGAGCCTCCAACCCGGAGCGCTCCCGCCCGAACTTCCTGCCCCTGTCACCGAAACCGCACCCGGCCCGGCGGCTTCGGCGCGATTTGCCCGTATTCTTCACTCCTGACAGTCACCAATAAAGTTTCTTCAGACTGAAACTGTAAAAAGTCCCACACGCTTACTTCAGTAATCAGGAGAACACACATGATCCGTTATTGTATCGCGTTGGCCGGACTGTCCCTTGCACTCACGCACGGGGCTTCCGCCGCAACACGCGAAGAACAGACGAAAGCCTGCAGAGGCGATGCGTTGCGCCTGTGCGCGCTGGCTATTCCCAACGAAGCCAAGATCACAGCCTGCATGCAGAAAAAGATCGACAAGCTCTCCCCGCAATGCCGCGCGATGTTCGCACCTGTCCCTCAGGCGAAAAAAGCCCCCGCTCCCAAGCCGAAACAGGCCTGATGTCCCAGCGAAAACACGGGTCAGCGGGTTTGTGATTACGAAATCTGTCATTTTCTCAACCCCTCCCGCGTCCGTGACTGGTTTCAGCCCGGCAGACTGGATATGGTGCCACCAGTGATTTTAAGAGAAAACTGACACCATGCCGCCACCGTCAGGATCAACCCTGACAGGTCTGGTGTCTTTTGCTGGACAGACCGAAAGCATGACCCGACAGTACGACCGCCGCAAAGTAACCCTCAAGGATGTGGCAGCACAGGTCGGGGTTTCCCACACAACGGTCTCCAACGCCTATATCCGCCCCGGCCAGCTATCGGCCGCCCTGCGCGAGAAGATCCTCGCCGCCGCGCAGGAGCTTGGATATACCGGCCCCGATCCGGCCGCCAAACAGCTTGCCACCGGCCGCGCAGGCGCTCTGGGCTTCCTGTTCAGCGAAGACCTGCCCTACGCCTTCACCGACCCCGCAATCCTGAGCGTTCTCAACGGCGTCGCCCGGTCCTGTGACGATCTGGAAACCGATCTGGCCCTGATTTCCGCCGGCAGCAATCTGCGCAACCGCACCGCCCCCGTCTCGCTCGGCAACGCTGCCGTGGACGGCTATATCCTCTATTCCGTCGCTCCCGACAGTCGCTGCGTGCTCATGGCCCAGCAGCGCAATGTTCCGCTCGTCGTGGTGGACCAGCCCCGCCTCGATGGCGTGCCGTATGTCGGGATCGACGATCGCGGCTCCGCGTATCGTGCCGCCAAAACCCTTCTTGAACTCGGACACCGGCATTTCGGCATTCTGTCACTCAAAACAGCCCATGACGGCTATTTCGGTCCTCTGACGGCAAAGCGACGCGCCAATATCGCTCACAGCACCATCGCCATGCGCCTTGAAGGTTATCTTCTGGCCCTTCAGGAAGCGAAAATCGCTCCCGAAGATGTCCCGGCATGGGAAATCCCCATCAATTCCGAAGATATGGGAGCGGAAGGCGTCCGCCATCTGCTGAACCGCGCCCAGCGCCCGACCGCTATCCTCGCCATGAGCGACCGCGTCGCCATCGGTGCCATGCAGACCATCCGTGCGTTGGGCCTGAACATCCCGCAGGACGTCTCAATCTTCGGCTTCGACGACATCCCTGCCGCCGAAGGCGCCGATCTGAGTACGATCCGCCAACCTCACGAACGCAAGGGAACGGAAGCCGTGCGTCTACTGAGTGCAGCCAGCGGCAGCGAGAACGTCATCCTCGACACCGAACTGGTTCTGCGCGGCAGCATCGGCCCCGCCGCGCCCTGACCAGACGGCGGCGTTTCAGTTCCGAAGTGCGGCAGGCAGGTCGCTGAAAGACCCGATCCGCAGATCCGGGTCCAGTGCTGCGCACTGAGTGGCCGATCCGTGGCCGTAACTGGCCCAGCAGGATGCGATCCCGGCATTGCGGGCGAACTGAAGGTCGGCCACGGTATCGCCCACCATCAAAAAGTCCGAGCGCGGCTGTTTTGGAAACAGCGGCACAATGCGTTCGTCCATCACGCGCGGATCAGGCTTGTGCGGAAAATGCGGTTCGGAGGCCACAACACCTGAAAAGAATGGCGTCAGGCCAAAGCGCGCGATGCTCGCACAGACGGTCGGGGCGTGTTTGTTGCTGAGAATGGTGAGGATGGTGCCCTGTTCTTTCAGCGCCGCCAGCGTGTCCACCACACCGTCAAACAGAACCGTCTCTTCCTCGTCCGCTGTCGGATAGAACGCCCGGTAATGACGTACGAACGCCGCCGCATCCTGTTCGTCACTTTCGGGAACGATCGCCTGAAACAGCGTCTGGAGCGTACCGCCCCGCGTCAGTTCCTGTTTAAGCGCGTCCGACGTGGGCGCGGAGACGCCCACAGCATCGAACGCCTCTTTCAGGCTGCGAAGAATGGCCGGCTGCGTTTCCGCCAGCGTGCCGTCATAATCGAGGAGGAGGATCGGAAAACGTGTCATACTCTCCTTTTCCCCCGCCGCGCGCCGGAAATCCACCCCCAGAGACGCAGATCCGAAACGCTTATCGCCCCCCTGCCGCAAGAAGCGCCCTGATCCCCGGCAGGATCGCAATCAGCAATCCTCCCGGCGGTTGCGGAGCATGGGCGGAGGCCAGCATACTGGCCGAATTCTCAAACGCCGCTTCCTGATCCTGAAGCAGACGGACCGCATCCATCCGCCATGCCGAGCCGCTCCGCCCGTTCAGAACATTCAACCCCGCGCGGGACAACTGCCCTACGACATGCGAGACGGGCGCCACGGCTTCAAGCGCCGGAATTCCTTTCGCACTTGTCACGAACGCCGCGTCATTATCGGCCCAGCGCTGAAGCATCTGCCGCAGCGGGCCTGCCAGAGCCGTCTCACCCTGCGCATAACGCTCCGCCATCGCATTGAACTGGGTCGCCACAAACGAATCAGGCTCCGCGACTGCCACAGGTGCCGACAGCATGGCCTCTCCGGTGGGGGCTGCAAGATGGTTGAGCGCATAATTGCGGACAGGAACCGTCACATCCGTCAGCACTGCCAGAGGCTCTGAACGTCCTGGCGCCATGGCTTCACGCATGGCATGACGATGCTGCGTGGCCTGCAATCCCGTCGCTTCAAGCTCCGTCATCACGACCGGCAAACGGCGCTCCAGATCAGGAACATCCCGCACGTCCTGCGCGGACCAAAACCGCTCGGCCAGTGCCGCCATCCGGGGCCAGAGCCGCGAGTCCAGCATCGGTTCGGACACCATTTCCGCCCAAAGCGTCCCTTCCGCCCCCAGCACCAGCTTTTTCTGTGCGTCATCCAGCGGCGGGGCGTTCACGTCCAGTTCAAACGGCACGGAGAACTCGGGATGTTTGGGCGGGAACTTCGCCAGCTGCTCGGGCGTGATGCCGTCCGCCCGCGTATCGAACGGATCGACCGCATAATGCGTGGCGGCAGGACGCAGCAGATCGAGATAATATCCCGCCGACACCACGACCGGATGCCCGGCGCGCGTGGCCGATCCCGTCCATTTCGACGCACGCCACGGCTCGACAACCACGTTTTTCGGGATCGGGGCCTCGCTGACCTCGTCCCATCCCATCATCACATGTCCCTGCGAGGCAATCATGGCCGCGACTTGCCCCGTGAAAGCAGCCTGAAGCGCTTCGGCCGTTTCGTAGCCATGTGCCTTCATATAGGCCGCAATCGCCGGATTTTTCGTCCACTGGGAGGACACGACTTCATCGCCGCCCGCATGAATATAACGGTCCGGAAAAAGGCGACCCATCTCGCCATACAGAACCCGCACAAAGCGCAGCGTCTGCGGATTGGTCGGGTCGAGGGCAGCGTTATTGAGGTTCAGCCCCTTGGTGCTCATATCCGGCAAAGGCTGCGCCGCCAGTTCCGGATAGGCGCGCACGATGGCCAGTGCATGACCCGGAACGTCGAATTCCGGCACGACACGAATGCCGCGATCAGCCGCATAGGATACGATCTCGCGGATCTGCGCCTGCGTATAATACTGGTCCGGAGCGGTCATGGCCTGAAGCTGCGGATATGCCCGGCTCTCGACCCGAAAGGCCGTTCCGTCACTCAGATGCCAGTGCAGGACGTTGAGCTTGACCAGTTCCATCGCATCAAGCTGGCGCTCCACGGTTTCGACCGTATCGAAATGCCGCGACACGTCCAGCAGCAGACCGCGCCACGCAAACCGGGGCGCATCCTCGATATGGATCCGCTCGACGACCGCACCATCCGGGGTGGCGCGGACAAGCTGAAGCAGCGTCGCCAGACCGTGAATCACACCCGCCGGACCATCCGCCTCCAGCCGCGCGCCCTTGGCCGCCGTCGTGAGCGCGTAACGCTCCTTTTCATCCACACTCAGATAAGCCCGGTCGGGCCCGGCGGACACATGCAGCACATACGGCTCACCCTGCCCCGCAGGCCCGGCGATGGCCGCAAGACGCGTCGTAAACCGTGCCGCCGCCCGTTGCAGCAGGGGCGAGGGGCGTGTGTCCCACACGATCTGCACCCCGCCACCGATCGGCGCCACACCATTGGGCACCGAAACGCTCTGCGGAACGGGCAGCAGACTCTCTTCCGCCCGCGCCGCGCCGGCAGAAATCCCCGCCAGAACGCTTCCCGCAAGAAGCAGCCCCACTGCGCCACGAACCCTGCGGCGAACGATCCGGCCGCGTTGTGAAGCTGTCTGCGTCATCTGAAGCTGTCCCTGAGTATGAATTTCAGTGCGTATCGGGCGCGGGAGGACGCGCATCGAGCATCAGCTCCGCATCCCCGGCAGACAGCGCAATACCATAAAACGTGTGATAGAAAGAACGGATAGACCGGATCATCGCAGGCCGGTCCACCTGTCCGGTCTGAACGATCTGCCGCGACCACAGAACCTGAAGCAGAAGCTCCGGCCCGTAACGGTCCCACGGAAACAGCCCGGTCGGATTGCGATAGACGCGCCCGGACTGCACGGCCTTGATCTTCGACCAGACCGGGTCCTGCGTCAGTGTCGCCGGATCGCCCGCATTCGCTCCGATAATGACGATATCCGGATTCCACGACAGGACCTGTTCGATCGAAACGGGCTGTTTGTTCCCATGAATACCCTGTGCGGCGTTCCGCCCGCCCGCACTGCGGATCCACTGGTCGATGATGCTGGCGTCACCATCGACCCTGAGCGGCTTGAGGGATTCCACATGCAGCACAAGCGGCCCCTGCGGATTGGTCGGAGCCTGCGAGACAGCCTGAAGAAACGCCAGACGATAGGCCTGCGCCCGCTTTGTCGCCAGTGGCGTCTGAAGCAGGGTCGCCGTTCCGTCAACGCAGTCGAGCATCGAATCAAACCGGTCGAACCCTTCAGGCACCACGTTCAGCCCGGCCCGCGTCAGGGCATCAGCGGAATGGCCCGAAGCCGTCACGAACACCAGATCGGGATGCAGCGCCAAAAGCTCTTCCGCATTCAGATTGCCGGGGTCCAGCGTCTCGGATCTGGACAGCGACGGCACCAGCTTGAACATCCAGGGCAACATCGCCGGACGCGCCACAGTCCCCACGATCTGGTTCTGCGCCCCCAGCATAATGAGCATCGCATTATGCGCGTACCAGCCTTCCACAATCCGGGTGGGAGGGGCCGCGTAGGCGGCCGGCCCCGGCAGCGCAACCGCACCCATCAAAGCCGTCCCCAGAAATGTCAGGGCCGAAAACCGCTTCAGGGTCCATGACAATGTCAGTCCCAATGTCATTTCTCGTTCCTTTCCTGATGGAAAAAGCGGTTTCCGGCATGATCCATCTGCATCAGAGGCACCCCGTAAAGCGCCGACATCCGTTGTGCCGTCACGACAGTCTGTGGCGGCCCGTCCGCTTCGATCCGGCCATGATCCAGAACCAGAACCCGGCTGGCACGCGCATAAAGCTCTTCCGGTCGATGCGACGTGAGCATAACAAGCCGCCCCTCCCGCGCAAGTTCCGCCAGCAGCGCCATCAGACGCAGCTGATACCCGTAATCCAGCCCCGTCATCGGCTCATCCAGCAACAGGCCCCGCGCATCCTGTGCGATGGCCCGTGCCAGAACGACCCGCTGACGCTCACCGCCGGACAGCTCCGTGACGGGACGATCGGCAAAACGCTCCAGCCCCATCCGCTCCAGCGCCGCCGCCACGGTCCTCCCGTCCTGCGGAGACAAACGCCCCATCAGGCCGGAATGCGGCACCCGCCCAAGCTCCACCATCCGCCGCACTGTATAAGGAAACGTCGCCACATGGCTTTGCGGCACATACGCCAGATGCCTCGCAATGGCGGAGGCAGGCCACGCTCGCAGAGACTGCCCCTCAAGAAAGACCTCTCCCGTCGAAGGTGCGAGAAAACCCATCAGAAGCCGCAGCAACGTACTTTTGCCCGCACCGTTCAGCCCCAGAAGCCCGACCAGTTCGCCTTCCCGGAACGAAAGATCGATATCCTCCAGCACAAACCCGGCCTGCCGTGGCTGGCGGAAACCAAGATTGCGACACGACAGCAATGTCATGCCATCCCGCCCCGCAGGCGCCGCAGAACCAGCACAAAAGCCAGAGCGCCGAACAACTGCGTGACGATCCCAAGCGGAACCTCGCCCGTTGTGAGGCTACGCGCGCAGGTATCGGCCAGCACCAGCCCTCCCGCCCCCAATAGAGCCGTTACCGGCATCATGTTCCGGTGCTCCGCTCCGACGAGCAGGCGCGCCACATGCGGCACCAGAAGCCCGATCCAGCCGATGATCCCGGCCATCGAAATCGTCATGGCGCAGGCCAGCGTCGCCAGAACGATCAGCGCCGGACGCATTACCCGTACGGAAACACCCAGACTGCGCGCCTCGTCATCCCCCAAAGACAGCACATCCAGAACAGGCGCGCACAGCACAAGCGCCATCGTCAGAACAATGAGCGGGCCAGACACCCACGCCAGTTCGTGCCACCCACTCGGCGCCAGACTGCCCAGAAGCCAGTCCACAATGGCCGGAAGCTGATCCATCGGATCGGCCAGGTATTTTACCAAAGACAGCAAAGCCGTGAAAATCGCATTCCCGATCAGGCCACCCAGAAGCAGGGCCAAAACCCCACCCCCCGGCAAGGTTCTGCTAATCAGCAACCCACACCCAACCGCCAGCAACCCGCCCCCGAACGCGCCCATCTGCACCACAAACGCCGATCCGCCACTGACGATCGCAAGCGCCGCGCCAAACGCCGCACCACTCAGCACACCCAGAAGATCCGGCGAGACCAGCGGGTTCCGGAACACCGCCTGATAGGTCGCGCCACCACAGGAGAGCGCACTTCCAACCAGCAACGCCGCCAGAATACGCGGCAACCGCGCCTGCATCACCACCACCTGCGCAAGCGGGTCAAATCCGACGGACAGATGCAGCAAATGCCCGAACACGCCCAACACCCGCAGCGGTGACAGCGGATAGCGCCCCAGACAAAGCGCGCACAACACGCTCAGAACCACACCTGCCAAAGCAAGGGAACGGATCAGGGCAGGACGGACGAAAATGGCAAACCCTCTCGGCAGAACAGCAGACGAAACCTGCCGCAGGAAAACCATAAGCCAAGCCTTCCCGCGCCACCAGAACCCCTTGCGCGACGACGTCAGGGCCTGAGCCACGCCCATAACCTGCATTTAAAGTGCATCAGAAGCATAGGATTTTTTGGCACTCAGTGCCATAATAATGGTCATAAAATAGACTTGCTTCCAAAGGACATGTAACAGGATTTCAAACAATCTCCCCAGTATCGCCTGTTATCATCAGTGAGATCCCTGACAGGGAATACTGCAATCCGGACTGAAACAGTCCCGCTTTTACGCTGAAATGACCGAAAACCTGTGTTATTTTCATGACTCTGATTGCATTTATTTTAGGAAACGCACGGTTTTGAGATAGCGCAATCTTCCCTTTCATGGTCCGGTGCCTTAGGTTGCACGCAACAGCCGCCTTTTGTGGCAAATGATTTCAATCCTTCCGGGACAGTCCAACCATGCTCAAACGGATAGCTGCCGCTGTCATTGGCCTTGGTGCCGTGGGAGGCATCGGCTTTCTTGCCTATGCCTGGTACCCCGCCATCGCCCCGATCCCCCGGCCCGCCGCATCGTCGTTCTCCGCTGACGCCATCAGCCGTGGCGCCATCGTCGCGAATGGCGGCTATTGTGCGGAATGTCATACCCGCGTGGATGGCACCCCCGGCCCCGAACTGGCCGGCGACTTCAAAATGGCCACGCCGTTCGGCGATATCTTCTCGTCCAACATCACCCCGGACGAGCAGTGGGGAATCGGCAACTGGTCTCTGGCCGCGTTCAAGCGCGCCATGAACAAGGGCATCGCCCGCGACGGCTCCCAGCTCTATCCGGCGTTCCCGTTCGACCACTTCACCAAGGTCAACGATCAGGACGTCTCGGACCTCTACGCCTACCTGATGACGCGCCCGGCCATTCATCTCAAGCCGCGTGACAACACGGTTCCGTTCCCGATCAACATCCGCCTGATCGGTCAGGGCTTCTGGAAGCTGCTGTTCTTCACGCCGGGCCGCTACCAGAACGACCCCAAGCATGATGCCCAGTGGAACCGCGGCGCCTATCTCGCCGAAGGTAACGAACACTGCGGCGCCTGCCATACACCGCGTAATCTTCTCGGCGCCGAGAAAATGAGCAAAGTCTATGACGGTGCAGTCATCGACGGCTGGATCGCACCGCCGCTGAACGACCACAACCCAACGCCGGTCGTCTGGACCGAAGACGAGCTGTTCCAGTATCTGCGCTTCGGCGTGGCTCCGCTGCACGGTTCGGCCGCTGGCCCGATGTCTCCCGTGCCGCATCGCTTCCTGTCGAAAATCCCCGAGGAAGATGTGCGCGCCATCGCTCATTATTATGCAGATGTGGACAAGGCCGCACAGCGCAGCGGCGGCGATCAGGCCGCGATTGCGCGCGCCATGCACATGTCCGGCATCAACCTGACCGGCCCGCTGACGCAGGATCCCGATGCCCGTCTGTATCAGGCCGCCTGTGGCGCCTGCCACTACAACTCCGGCCCGAACCCCGTGCTCGGCCGCCCGGAACTGGCCCTGAACAACGCGCTGTGGCTGGATGAGCCTAACAACCTCTATCAGGTCATGCTGCATGGCATCACCGCAGAGGAAGGTCAGGATCACATCTCGATGCCGAGCTTCTATTCCGGCCTGTCCGATCATGACATGGCCCGCATCGCCGCGTATCTGCGTCGCACACGCACCACGCTTCCCCCCTGGACGGATCTGGAAAAGAAGGCCGCCAGCGCGCGCGCCACGCTTGAAGCTCCGCCCATCACCGCTTCGCACTGATCCGGGCAGGACTGGGAATACAGGACATGACCACGAAATTTGAACTCAACGGACAGCCCGTTACGGTCGACGCCCCGGCAGACACCCCCCTGCTCTGGGTCATCCGTGACGACCTGAACATGACCGGCACCAAGTTCGGCTGCGGCATCGGCGAATGCGGTGCCTGCACCGTCCATGTCGGCGGCCGCGCCACACGCTCCTGCATCACGCCGCTTTCCGCCGTGGAAGGCGCTTCGATCACCACGATCGAAGGGCTGGACCCGGAAGGCAACCACGTCGTTCAGGTCGCCTGGCGGGATCAGCAGGTGCCGCAGTGCGGCTACTGCCAGTCCGGTCAGATCATGCAGGCCGCAAGCCTCCTGAAGGACTACCCGAACCCGACGGACGATCAGATCGACGGCGTGATGGGCGGCAGCCTCTGTCGCTGCATGACCTATATCCGCATTCGCAAGGCCATCAAGGAAGCTGCTTCCAAGCAGCAGGAAGGCGCCAACAATGGCTAAAATCGAACAGATTGCGAAAAAGAGCGACGCCGCGCGCCTCTCCCGCCGCAACTTCCTGATGACGGCCGCTGGCGGTGGACTGATGTTCGGCTTCGCCCGCAAGGCCGGTGCCGCCGTAACGCTGCCCTCCCCAATGCCGCCGGAAGCTGCGTTCGAGCCGAACATCTGGTGCGCCATCGCCCCTGACGGCGCGATCAACGTCAACATCGTGCGCGCCGAAATGGGCCAGCATGTCGGCACCGCGCTCGCCCGCATCATCGCGGACGAAATGGACGCGAGCTGGGACAAGATCAAGATCACCGAGGTCGACACCGCGCCCAAATGGGCCGGGAAATACGTCACCGGTGGGTCCTGGTCCGTCTGGGACACATGGGACACCTTCCGTCAGGCCGGTGCCGCAGCCCGCAGCGTGATGCTTGAAGAAGGCGCCAAGCTCCTCGGAACGACGCCGGAACGCTGCACCGTCAGCGAGAGCGTTGTTTCTGCTGGCGGCAAGAGCGTGTCCTTCGGCGATATTGTGGCCCGCGCCAAGCCGACCCGGACCTTCACACCCGAAGACATGGCGAAGCTGCCGCTCAAGCCGGTCGCGGACCGCCGCCTCATCAGCAAGCCTGTTCCAGCACTCGACATCCCGGACAAAACGACCGGCAAGGCCATTTACGGCATCGACGTCAAACTGGACGGCATGCTGTATGGCCGCCCGAAAATGCCACCGACGCGCTATGCCTCGAAGGTCGTCTCCGTGGACGACAGCGCCGCGAAGAAAATTCCCGGCTATGAGCGCTATGTGGTGCTGGACGATCCGTCCGGAATCGTTCCGGGCTGGGTCGTGGCTCTGGCCAAGACTTATCCCGCCGCGATCCGCGCCGCCGACGCCCTGAAAGTACAGTGGAATCCCGGCCCGACGATCCATGTCTCCGAAGCGGACATTATCGAACATGGCCGCAAGCTGACGCTCAATCCGAAGAACGGCGCCTGCGTCTTCAACGACAAGGGCGTGGACGAAGCGCTTGCGATCCATCCCAATCAGGTCTTCGAACGCAGCTATACCTGCGCATCCGTCGCGCATTACCAGCTTGAGCCGGTCAATGCCGTGGCGCGTCATATCGACGGCATGTGGGAAGTTCATACCGGCAACCAGTGGCAGTCCCTCATTCTGCCGCAGCTCGCCAAGTCCCTTCAGGTTCCCGAAGAGCAGGTCGTCATGCGGACCTACATGCTCGGCGGTGGCTTCGGGCGCCGTCTGAACGGCGATTACTGCATCCCAGCCGCTCTGGCCTCCAAGGCCATCGGTGGCGCGCCGGTCAAGCTGATCCTGACACGCTCCGACGACATGGAGCTGGACTCCATCCGCTCGCCGTCCTTTCAGAACATCAAGGTCGCGCTCGACAACGATCGCAAAAAGATCACGACGATGGACTATGTCGCGGTCGCGGGCTGGCCAACGCAGGTGATGGCTCCGGCCTTCCTCGCCACGGCTGAAGACGGGAAGAAATACGATCCGTTCGCCATCGCAGGCGCGGATCACTGGTATGACACAGGCCCGACGCGCGTCCGCGCCGTCAGCAACGACCTTGCCAACGCCACCTTCCGTCCCGGCTGGCTGCGCTCGGTCAGCGCTGGCTGGACGCCTTGGGCGCTGGAATGCTTCCTCGATGAGGTTGCTCATTCCACAAAGCAGGACCCGCTGGAATTCCGTCTGTCCATGTTCACGGCGCAGGGCCGTAACGCCGGTCAGGCTCCGAATTCCGTGGGCGGCGCCAAGCGTCAGGCCGCCGTGCTCCAGCGTCTGGCTGACAAGATCGGTTACGGCAAGGAACAGCTTCCCGACGATACGGCCATCGGCATCGCCACCAGCTTCGGTCAGGAACGCGGTATGCCGACCTGGACGGCCGGTGCGGCGCAGGTTCATGTCGATCGCAAGACGGGCGTCGTTACCTGCCAGAAACTCTGGCTGGTGCTGGATGCCGGAATTATCGTTGATCCGGGCGGCGCACTCGCCCAGACCGAAGGCGCGGCGCTGTGGGGCCTCAGCATGGCCATGTTCGAGGGCACCGAAATCGTCGATGGCACGATCAAGGATCGCAACCTTAACACCTACACCCCGCTGCGTCTTCCAGACGTACCGGAGATGGACATCGAGTTCGTCCAGAACACCGAAAAGCCCACGGGCCTTGGTGAGCCGGGTGTTACGGTTGTCGCGCCTGCCATTGGCAATGCGATCTTCAACGCCGTCGGCATCCGCCTGCGGCATCTGCCGATGCGCCCAGCCGATGTGCGCCGCGAACTGCAACAGCACTCACGCTGAGCCGTCAGCCAATCAGGAAAAGGCCGTAGCCCCAGCCGGGACTGCGGCCTTTTTCATACAGGACCACAGGCCCGAACCCGTCATCCGGGCAGGAGGGTCTTGCCAAGCCCCCCGAAAGTCGTGACAGACTGCAGTGTTCTGGCCCCAACAGGCCCCGAACGATGCGCCGCCGGGAAAAGGACAAACTGTGAGCTGGTTTTACGAAGACCATGGCACCCGCAAGGGACCGGTGTCCGCAGACGGCATGAAAGCCCTCGTGACCGAAGGCATCATCGGGCATTCCACCCTGTGCTGGACCGAGGATTTCGGCGGTGAATGGCACCCTGCCGGAAGCTGCGTCTTCTGGCCTCCTCAACCCGAAGGGGTTCCTCCGGCCCTCCCGGCCAGCCTGATCTCGAACCGCTGGCTGTGGCTCAGTCTGGTTGGGCCGTTTTTCGGCAGCATGGCGGTCAGTATCCTTCAGGGTTTCGGATTCATCCCTGATTTCGCCAGCAATTTCGCGTCCATGATCGTGAGCATCGGCATTTTCTACATGGCTCTCGTCATGGACCGTCGCAGCCTGCTCGCTGCGGGTTTTCGCCCCGGCACGATCCTGTGGATCCTGCTACCACCGCTTTATTTTTGGCGCCGCATCCAGAGTGTCGGACACGGCATGCTGCTTTTCTTCCTGTCGGTTCTGGTGTTTCTCTGCGAATTCGTTCCAGCGCTCACCACGGGGTGGCACATCTTCCCGGATGTCGGCCTGTCGGATTACGTCTCCCGCCGCTACTACGAGCTGTAAGGTTCAGCAGTACCGGCGGTAAAAAGCCTCGACGCTGCTTGCCGCCGTGGCGATCCGGTAACGGGACATATCCCACTGACGCGGCGCCGCAGCTTCAAGACGCCGCAACCCGGCCATCAGCGCCTCCAGACAACCGGACGGCAGCAAACATTCCGGCGCATCTGCCAGAATATCCTTCACCCCACCCGCCGCCGTCGCACAAACCGGCAATCCGGCCTCCATGGCTTCCAGCAGCACCAGTCCGAACGGCTCATGACGTGAGGGCACGACGAACGCATCGAACGCGGCCAGAAGATCAGGCATGTCCGTGCGATAGCCGGTGAAAAGAATATCCGTCCGGCCCTGCGCCGCTTTTTGCAGCGCACACCGCTCCGGGCCATCCCCGACCAGAACCAGCCGGGTCTCGGGTCTGAGACCGGCCTGTTTCCACGCCTTTATCAGAAGCTGGAAATTCTTTTCCTCAACCATCCGACCGGCTGCACCGATCACGACCCCGCCCTCAGGAGGAATCCGCCATTCAAGCCGCATCCGTTCCCGCAAAGCCGCCCGACATGCCGCGGTGGAATGGGGAGGAACCGTCCAGTTGGGAATCAGCGCACAGGCTTCGCGCTGTCGTTCCGGCAGAACATCGCGCTGCCAGGACGCGATACAGACCAGCCCGTCATGCGTGCCATAGCTGCGACCGCGATAGGAGGTGTGCAACGTCGCAACGACAGGCACCGATCCTGCAAGCCCCGCCCGGCGCAGCCAGCTCGCCCGGGCAGAGGCCCGCCCGAGATGGGTATGAACAATATCGTGCCGCCCGCTGCGTAGCTCCGCAGCCAATGCGGGCAGATAACCTGCACGCCCAGCCCGCACGATTTTCACGTCAGGACACAGAAAACCCTGAATGTCCCCGCCCGTGCGTGCATCGGTCGTCCTGCGTTCCAGAAGCAGCGTGACGTCATGGCTCCGCGCCTGAATGGCGGAGAGTTCCGCAAGATGTCGCTCCGTTCCCGCAAATTCCCGGGTCGAGAGACAATGCAGAATTCGCAGTCGGGATGTCACGCGCGTGTTCCTTGATGGGCGTGGCGAAGAAACCGGATGTCAGGAGTTCACCGGCCCCCGGCCGTGCCCCAGACGCCTTCAATGACCCGACCACTACGGCTGGACATGCGCTGGAACGGCGGACGCGGCTGACAGGCCACCAGATAAAGACCAATGGTAAAGAGAAGCTGGGAAATCGTGGTCAGCTGCGTCACCAGCCAGACAAAATCAGGCGCGCCCAGACCCCGGAACAGCTGATACGCCAGAAAGGCCAGAGACAGCAGCCGCATGGCCCGGAGCAGTGGACGCAGCGGGTTGAGCATTCCGGGTCGCACCATGGGCGCAGAACGCCTCATGCCCAGAAAGAACGCCAGACTGACGCACCAGATCAGCGTACTGTCGATCATGTTGCCCAGACTGGCCCCGAACAGCAGCATCGGCAGCAAAAGAGAAAGCCCCTCCAGCATCAACGCCCCAAGCTGACAGCTCAGGCCGAGATGGAGCGGCGTCAGACGCGCTGGAAGACGATCCGCCAGAGGCTGGAACAGCCGGTCGAGCAGCCAGTCATCCACTTGGGCAATGCGTTCAGGTAAAGTCATCACACATACTTTATCCGCCTCTCCGCTCTGCTGCACATAATTTTTTCTTCATCCGGCCGTCAGATACAGCGCTTCAGACACGGGTTACACATGGTGGACAGAAACCGACGTAACAGCTTTACTCTTTTGTGAAGATACGTTTCTCCTCAGGAAAGTTCTGAACCGATGTCCGCACTCTCCCGTCTCTCCCGCCTGTCGCTGCTGGCAGCCACCATGCTTGCCCCTCCGGTTCTGGCGGGCGCGCATGCCGCCCCTGAAGCGGCACCAGTGGCGAGTGCCGCTCCGGCGACGGTCACGCGGGCAACACTGTCCAATGGATTGCGGGTCATCGTGGTGCGCGACACACTCGCGCCGGTCGTGCAGACCATGCTGAATTACGAAACGGGTTCCGTAAATGCACCGAAGGGCTTTCCCGGCACGGCCCATGCGCTCGAACACATGATGTTCAACGGCTCAAAGACCCTCTCGCGCGACCAGCTTTCCACCATCAGCGCGCAGCTCGGCAACAACGACAACGCCGACACGACCTCGGACGTCACGCAATATTACTTCAAGGCCCCCGCCAGCGATCTGGACGTTCTGCTGAAAATCGAAGCCGGACGGATGCGCGGCCTGAACATTACCGAAGCCGAATGGGCGCATGAGAAAGGCGCGATCGAACAGGAAGTCTCGCGTGATCTCTCCAGCCCGATCTACCGCTACCTCTCACAGATCCGCGCAGCCCTGTACGCGGGCACACCCTACGAACACGACGCTCTCGGCACGCGCCCGTCCTTTGACGCGACCACTGCTCCGCTGCTGAAAAAATTCTATGACACATGGTACACGCCCAACAACGCCGTTCTGGTCATCACCGGCGACGTGGACCCGCAGGAAACGCTGAAAAAGGTCGAAGCCGCTTTCGGCAGCATTCCGGCCAACACTCTTCCCGAACGCGGCACCGTCTCCCCGACCCCGGCCAAGGCCCAGAGCATTTCCCTCGACACCGACCTGCCGATTGGTCTCGTGACGATGGCATGGCGGATGCCGGGACAGCGCGACCCCGATTATGCGGCGACAACCCTGCTCGCAGACGCCATCAGCAGCCAGCGCGCCGCCCTGTTCGCCCTCGTACCTGAAGGCAAGGCGCTGGATACGGGCTTTATGTATGACCCCGATGCGCAGGCCGGGCTGGGCGTCGTGTATGCCGGCTTCCCCAAAGGTGCCAATCCCGACGGACTGCGGACGGCCGTTGCGGCCATCATGGAAAATTTCCGCACGCACGGCATTCCGGCCGAACTGATCGAAGCCGCCCGCCGCAAGGAAATCGCAGCGCTTGAGTTCAACGCCAACAGCATTTCCGGCCTCGCCGAAAGCTGGTCGCAGGCCGTTGCGATCCAACACCTCAACGATCCGCAGGACATGCTCGCCGCTTTCCGCAGCGTCACAAAAGAACAGGTCGACGCGCTGGCGAAAAAACTGCTCGATCCGGCCCATGCCATCAGCGCGACCCTGACACCAAGCGCTTCGGGCAAACCCGTGGGCCAGAAGGGCTTCGGCGGTGCGGAATCCTTCAATACCCCCCCTGCGGGCAAAGTCACCCTGCCGGACTGGGCGCAGCAGGCTCTTGCCCGTCTGACGATCCCTGCCGCAGCACCTCTGCCCACGACATACACGCTGCCCAACGGACTGCATCTTCTCGTCCAGCCCGAACATGTCAGCCATACGATCGAGCTGATCGGCAGCATCCGCCAGAACGCGGATCTCGAACAGCCTGCCGGTCAGGAAGGCGTGGCAGACGTCACGCAGCAGATGTTCCTCTACGGCAGCAAAACGCATGACCGTCTGGCCCTCGCCCGCGCGCTTGATGACCTTTCGGCAGACGAAGAAGCCGGTCCGTCCTTCTCGCTGAGCACGCTGACGCCGAACTTCGAGAAGGGCCTCGCCCTGCTGGCCGATCATGAACTGAACCCGGCTTTCCCGGAAAAAGCGTTCCGCGTCACCCAGATGCAGGCCGCGCAGGCACAGGCCGGTGAACTTCAGTCGCCCGGCTATCGCTTTGGCCGCGCCGCCCGCAAGGCGCTCGTTCCCCCGCAGGACCCGACCCTGCGTGAAGCCACGCCTGCCACGATCAGCAAGCTCACACTGGCGGACGTTCAGGCCTATTATGCCCACACATATCGCCCCGACCTGACCACCATCGTCATCGTCGGCGACATCACCCCCGAGGCCGCAAAAGCAGACGTCGAAAAGGCGTTCGGCGGCTGGAAGGCCACAGGGCCCAAGCCTGACGTCGATCTGCCCGCAATTCCCCTCAGCCGCGCCTCTCAGGCCGTGGTCGCGGATCCGGGCCGGTCGCAGGACGAAGTCAAACTCGTCGAGACCATCGGCATGAAAGTGACCGACCCGGATCGTCACGCCCTTGCCGTCGGTAACACGATCCTCGGAGACGGGTTCTCCTCGCGCCTGATGCAGGATCTGCGCGTCAAGACGGGCTATGTTTACGGCGCCGGAAGCGGTTTCAATTATTCCCGCACCCGTAGCGGCTTCGGCATTACGTTCGGCGCTGATCCGGACAAGGTCAGCAAGGCCCGCGCACTTGCCGTGAAGGATATCGAAGACATGCGGACCAATCCCGTCTCACAGGAGAGCCTCGACCTCGCCAAGGCGACCCTTCTGCGCAGCCAGCCCATGTCCCGCGCCAGCTTCAGCGCCCTGGCCGGAAGCTATCTGTCCCTGATCGCGCTGGACCTGCCGCTCGACAGTCAGGCCAAGGCCGCGCAGGCCATCTATGACATGACCCCGCAGCAGGTGCAGGCTGCTTTCCGCAAATGGGTCCGCCCGACCGATCTCGCCCAGATCGTCATGGGCCCACAGCCGAACTGAACCGGCTTTTAAACACAAAAGGCCGCGGAAGCAGTTCCGCGGCCTTTTTTATGAAGGTCGTCCTGAACGAGCGTCAGTCGATCAGGCCCTCGTCTTTGAGAACACGCAGCGCATACTGAATGCGGTGCCGGTACAGATGCTCAGCCTGCGTCCGCGCCTGCGCCTTGCGCGCCATCTTCACACGCAGTTCGTTGTTGTTGAGATAGATCGCAACCAGCCGCTCGAAATCAACACGGTTCGAGAATACCGGGATTTCATCAGCCGAATAATAACGGCGGATTTCATGGGTATCCTCGTGGAACACCTGAAACGCCCCGGCCAGCGCAGCCTCGAAGGTCCGCGGCCCCGGCGTGGAAGGCGCAATGATGAAACGCTTGTTCTCGAAGCTCAGCGAGCGCCCCAGATTCAGCACCAGCTTGGACCGGCGATACAGCTCGACAAGCTGGGACTTCTCGATCCGGGCATCGGAGAACCCGATCCCCAGTTCCCCCCAGCCCGGCCCGACGATCTTGATGTTCAGATCCCGCAATGCTGGCAGAAGATTGCGGACGATATCCTTGCGATTGGTGAACGCAACACCACAGAACAGGACGTCGATCGTCTTTTCCGCATGATCTTCGATTTCGCCGTAATGCAGCTTCGGGCTCGCCGCCAACGGCAGATGGAACACCCTCTCGCGCTGGTAGAAATTATGGCCCCAGCGGTCACAGGAGAAAATCACATCGAAATCGTCAGCAATGCGATAGTTCGCATCCTGCTCATAGGGGTCTTCGGTCGCCCAGAAGACCGTGACGGCGCCGATCTTCTTCGCCTCTCGGCAAACCTCACCGAAATAGGTGCTTTCAGGAAGATAGGAGCCGATGGCAAAGACGATCGTCGGCTTGAGGAACCGGATGGAGCTGGCTGCGGCCGAGATATGAACGGCCGTGACATTTTCCTCGCCAAAACAGTCCGCCCAGCCATCCATGATGGACTCGCGGATCTGCGTGTTGGCCTGACTTTCATACCGTCCACCGCTACAGACGAGCACCCGGCCGGTCATGCCGGCTGGTGCGCTATCCGTCACGCTGACGTTTTCGACGTCCACGACCGTATCATTCACTGCGTCCATAACCTTCCTGCTCTCCCCAAACTTCTAAAACCGGTCGTATCCGGTCCGTCATGCCATGCAGCTCTGAACAATCTCAGAGAGTGTCTGTCGGAAATCGGCCGGAGAACAGTCCCGCTCGACAGCCGCAAGGGCCCCGCTGCGCAGAGTCTCCCACAGTTCTCCGTCCTGATAAAGCCGTTCCACAGCCGCCGCGAAAGCCTGCGGATCATCCGCCGGAGCTGCCAGAATCTCGGCACCCTCAGCCCAGCCAAGCTGCTGTTGAAGCAACGTCGTCACGACCTGCGGCAGACCATAAGACGCTGCTTCATGGACCTTGAAGGGAATACCCCCCGCAAACCGCGTCGGCGCGACAAAAACCCTGTGCCGGTCGAACAGCTCCCGCGGATCCCCGACAGGCCCCACGATCTCGACCCGGCTGTTTGTCGAAAAGACCATCATATCCACATCCGGCCCGACAAAACCCGCAATCGTAAAATGGACATCCGGCGGCAAAACCCTGTCCAGAAGAGGCAGAACGCTCTCCACGAACCAGACAAGACTGTCATGGTTGGGGGCACCCTCGTCATGAATCGCGCCAAAGAACAGGATGTTGTGACGGTTCTCGAACGGGGCGGGGGTCGGCTGGGGGCTCAGCTCATGTCCAAGTACCGAGACATTCACACAACCCGCGCGGCGCGCCAGTTCGGCATCATGGGCCGTCACCGTCAGGACCTTCTGACAGAAACGGGCACAGTCCAGTTCCTGCTGAAGCATCTCGTCGAAACTGATCTCCGGAGCCGGAAGGCCCAGAATCCGTATCCGCTCCAGCGTCCGCGGCGTGGCAATCACCTCCGTATCCAGAACTGGTCCGGCGACCGGAAGATAGCGGCTTGATTCATTGAGCAGCGGCAGAAGGCGTTCCAGATTATGCGTGCGGCCGATCCAGACCAGATCGTAATATCCCACACGTTCCTGAATAAAATCGGCAAAGCTGGAAAAATTACGGTCGACGATCAGTTCCACCGTTTCGGGAAAATCCCCGAACAGGTCGATAGATGTCTGATCCCGCAGCAGAACGGGAAAAACCGTAACCTGATACCCAAGAGCCGTCATCTCGCGGATGATGTCATTGGAACGGACATAGCCCGATCCCAGACGTCGCAGCGGCAGACGATCCTCGATGAAAAGAATTCTCCTGCGCTGGCTGACGCGATGTTCACGGCCAAGCACGGCATTGCGGATATGGGCGGGCTGCTGATGCCGCAGGAAATCCTGTTGCAGACGCGCAAAGGTTTTCAGGTTACCGCGGATCAGGGCATGAGAGCCGGCCGCACCTGAACTTCCGAATTCCAGATGCTCGATGACCACGCTCGGATCATAGACAATCCGCTTCCCAGCCTTGAGAATCCGCACACACAGATCCGCATCCTCAAAATAAGCGGGCATGTAACGCGGATCATATCCGCCAAGACGACGCAGCAGTGCAGTCCGCACCATCAGAAAAGCGGCTGAACAATAATCCACGTCCCGAACAAAATTGGCGCTCGTCAGGTTCGGGTCGTCCTCACGCAGATAGCCGTAAGTCGCTCCGTCCCGCCAGATGATCGATCCGGCTTCCTGAAGACGCATGTTTGTCCGGATCAGTTTGCCGCCGACAGCCCCGATATCAGGTTGCCCATGAAACCGCTTCAGGGCGTGCAGAATGGCATCGGGATAAAGGCGGATATCGTTGTTCAGATACAATGTAAGCGGCGCTTCCGCTTTTTCCAGCGCAAGATTACAGCCCTGAAGATATCCGATGTTGTGCCTGAAACGCAGGACCGTGGCACCACGCACCATCCGGCCGATATGCCGCGTCTGGTCATGAGAACCGGAATCCACGAGGATGAGTTGAATATTTCCGCCATAGTTGGCACGCAGGGATGCCAGCGCCTGTGCCGTCAGGGCGATCCGGTCATAAACCACCATCAGCACACTGACTTCGGGCACGCCATGAACGGTGAAATCCAGCGGATGGCGGACCAGTGACGGCAGGATGGCTTCAGCCTCACGTTCGAACAGCGTCCGGGACTGTTCCTCTGGAATGGCGGAAACAGCCGCAAGAGCCGCCATCCGACCCTCGCCCAGACCCGTGCGCCCCGCCACAAGATGGGCAAACGCGCTGTCATACAGACGATTGCGCACATCGTTGCGGACCTGCGTCTGCGACATATGGGCCGCAAGATCCACGCCTGCCTGCGGAATACGGCCTTCCTGCGCACCGTAACGGACGAAATGATCATAACCGTTACGAAAAAAACCATGCTCCAGCGACGGAAGAATGTCGGGATGGGCCGAATCGTAGAACTGTTCGGAAAAGAACTCCTGAGGATCAAAAAGCCGGGGCGTTTCATTCGTCAGGTAATGATGAAGCGCGCTTGAATAATGCCCGGCGGCGATCTCCTGACGGACTTCGGGATAACGCGTCAGATACCACACCGGATCGAAATACCAGGACACGCGTCCAGCATCGGCAACATGCGCCGGCAGACCAAGCCAGGAGCCGAACAGGCCAATCCGGCTGTCGAAATGATCCGGAAATGTCAGCGCCAGTTCCCGGCAGAGTTCATCATCGAAGAAATGATGCCCCCGGTAGTAATGACTTTCGCCGATCTCAAGAAAATGGTCGTAGCCGTTGAGAAAGCCGTTTTCGGTCAGAAAACGCTGTGTCAGCTCCGGATAGCGGCGGCGATAGCCCGGTTCATCGAACAGCCAGTGCGGCGCGTGGGTTTTGTAACCCGTCGCGATATAGTGCTCAAACCCTGACGCCCACTCTTCACGGATGAGACCCTGACGCACATCCTTGTGGGTCTCGCGATACCACACCTCGTCAAAATACCGATTGGGGGAATGTCCGTAACGCTGGCCCGTCTGCTGATAGAACTCATACGGGCCCTCCTGCCCCTCTTCCCGCATCCAATCCCGAACCTCGGGATAGCGCAACAGATACCACTGCGCATCAAAGCGGGACCATCTAGGGATACGCTTCTCTGACAGTGGCGCTGCAACACTTTCAGACATCAGGGGCAAGCCTCCCGCTCGCAGGTCAGGAAATGATCTTTGCCGCGAGAAGACGCTCGGCACGTTCGACGTCATGGGGTTGCACGTCCGTCCGTTCGACCGTCAGGACAGCCCCCTCGGCAAATGTCACGACGATATCCGTCATTCTCGATCCGTACACATCTCCCACAACGTTCACGAGAATGAAGCGATAGACACCGTCGAGCGGAAGCGCATAGCCTTCACGCGGCAGGAACTCCCCCCTAAACCCGACGCAGAGAGGCGCGTCCCGGTGAACCTTGCCGACATCGGTGCGGGCCACCCGGTCCATCGCAAAGAAGATGATTTCTTCCCGACTTTCCGAAACCAGGCCACCATAAACCTGCCCGGCTCGAGACAGATTACGGAAGAATATCCATCCGCAGACCACCAGAGGAGATTCAGGATCGGAGGGAAGAGAGAGATCACCGATCAGCCCACTGAACTCGTCGATGAAATACTCCAGAGCACCCGCCGTGTACGGATGCATCGGGTGTTTGCCGACACCGGACAGTTTGACATTCCGCATCAGACCATCGCTGTGAGAAACACGATGAAAGTCAGACAGGACGAGATCGTTCGACGGAACACTGCGGGCAATGTCCCGGATCTGGCCGCCTTCAACCTCGATCTGAATCGGAGTCAGCTGGAACGCACCCTGACCGTTGATCA
Source organism: Gluconobacter sp. Dm-44 (assembly GCF_018256175.1). Lineage (NCBI taxonomy): Bacteria > Pseudomonadati > Pseudomonadota > Alphaproteobacteria > Acetobacterales > Acetobacteraceae > Gluconobacter > Gluconobacter sp. Dm-44. Next base: position 68,065 of record NZ_JAERLZ010000004.1, read on the forward strand.
CATTGATCAGACCGACGCGGAAACGCCCTTCACACCATTTGCCACGCAGCGCGACCTTCCCCGAGAAACCGGCACGCCGGGGTGCATCGACGAAAAGCTCCGCGATATCGCCCCTGATTTCGCGTTGGCATTCCAGAAAAATCATCGGACTATCCGGATCTTCGCCGATCAGAACCGTAAACATCTGTCCGGCAGAACTCACACCGGGAAGGATCATCCAGCCCCGGATATGGAACTCGGACGCCCCCTGGAAAACGTCTTCCTCCAGACCGGAGAAAACATGATGGCAGATATCGTCGATGTAGCACTCCGCACCCTGCACGGAGAACCAGTCCGAAATCGCGACCGGCAGCTCCACAGACAGGTCACGGGCGGTCGGGGGGTCGAAAATATGACGCGGCGGAGCCTGATGACGCCATGACGCATGCGGCAGCAGGTGAACCTGCCCGGCATCCAGACGCAGCTCGGACACGCCCATTTCACGCCGCGGGGCCGTATCGTGATAAAGGGCGAGAAGCTCGTCCGCATAGTCCCGCGCATGGGTCCAGAGCGCGGGCGTAATGTTCTGCATGATCTGACGGCGCAGCGGCTCGGAAGAACGCAGAAGCTCCAGACGCTCAAGCACCATGCTGGGACGGCTGATGGGAACCTTGAAACCGTTGACACCGTCTTCGACGCGGTCCCCCAGAGCCCCGACATCCGTAACGATGGGAATAAGCCCGTTCTGCCATGCTTCGGAGAGGGAAATGCAATATGTTTCGGGCCAGATCGACAGGTTCAGTGCGACATCCGCGACTTTCAGCGCATCAATGTCCCCCATGTCGTAACGGCCATAAATCTTGACATTCGCACGCGGGACAGCCGTCAGCACCGCCTCATATTCCGGGCTCAGATATCCGAAAATATGAAAAACGAAATGATCCGGATGCGCAATCTCGATCAGGCTGAGGATCGTATCTGCACCCTTGGTCCGCAGGAAATTTCCGACAATCGCGACGCCAAGAGGGCGTTCCCCGAGAGGTTGATACGCTTTTCTCAGAACCGGAACCGTATTGTCCGGGCTCGGAATACCCATCACGAGGCTGCGCTTGCTATCGAGAACTGGATAGATCTCATGCGTCAGATTACGCGAATGAACCGTCCCGAACAGGATGGCATCAACCGAGTGCAGCATCTTCGCCACGAAGGCGCGGCGAGTCTGCTCACCACCATGTTCCACGTTTTCTGACGCCTTGAGGGTAATGTCAGCCGCGAGAACGGAACGGATCTCGTCTTCGACATAACGCAGCTCATGATTGAGCAGATTGTAACGTGCGGAAAGCAGCCAGAAATCATGGGCGGAGAAAATCACGCCCGTACCGTTTGCCTTGGCAATGATCGGCAGCGACAGGGCATGGTGGCCCAGATGCTGGAAATGGACGAGATCAATGTTGTACTGACTGAGAACGCTTGAAAACGCCATTTCTTCGGGCGCATCACACATAGCGTCCTGCCAGCCCACTTCCGGGACGTCAAAACGCTCCAGTTCGTGACCATTGGCTGTTGTCAGGCGGCAGAAATTTCCGCGACGCAACCAGTAGAAATATTCTACGTCACGCGCCAGCAGCGTGCAAAGACCCTGCTGATAGACCTCGACACCGCCCCATGCTTGCTCATGAATTGTGGAATGTGTGCACATCAGCACACGCAGCCGCCTGCGCCGGTGCAGCGGCGCAATCGCATGGGTGCGACGGCCAAAATCGGCTCCGGTAATACTGCGGATTTTCTCAAGTCGATGTTCGTAAAGGTGCTGCGACAGAACCGACTTCTGCGCGGCCAGCGCAGCATTGCGACGCGCACCTTTCTGCTTGAGCAGCTTTGCGATGGCGGCCACGACCTGATTGGCATCCCGGGCCAGTTCAATGCCATTCACTGTCTCGAAATGGGCGGCGTCCATACTTTCCGGAGCTTCCACGACCTGCGCCGCGCCCGCCAGAGCGAGTTCGAAGAAACGCGGGCCGGGCGCCGTCGCCTGACTGACCTCGCCATGGCTCGCGTAATCGCGGAACATGGTCAGAGTAACGGCGCTGACATTCGCGAAATCTATGAAAGCCTCATGGCTGATAGGACGCTGAATGGCGAGAGCCGCCAGATCGGCTGGCAGAGGCGGCAGGAACTCGTTGGTCGGACAGACCAGCTTGAGCCGGGCATCGGGGAACGCCGCAATGACCTTGCGCAGGGTATGGACGCGATTGGGCCACATCGTCCCCGCAAAGAAAATATCGTATTCCAGAGCGTCAGCGGGAAGCACGCTCCGTTCATGGATCGACGGGCTGGCAGCCAAGGGAAGGTAATGTCCCTTGCCATGATAGTATTCGGCGCAGGACGGGTCATTCGTGAAGACAAAATCGAAAAGCTCGGCATTCTCGACATTGAAATCCCGCATGAAAGGATCTTCAAACGTCCAGAGGATCATGGTTTTGAAAGCAGGACGGACCCGACGGATCAGCGGAAGATTGATGCGCTGGGCGTCCAGACAGATCAGGACATCATGTTCGCCTGAAGCGGCGATCCCCGCAAGGCTCATGTTGTCTGCGACCGCGACATTGTCTTTGCCGAAAAGCGCCTGAGCCGCCCGCTGTACGGCCAATGTCAGATAGGAATTGGGATTGTGGGTATAGTTCGTGTTGTAAATGACCGCCATCAATCTCCTGGGCGCTGACGCCCACTCCCATATTCAATATTGGCCAGCCGTCCGGATTTCAGCAGAGCATGCCTTCCGTTTACGGTATTTTTTTCTCAACGCATCTTCTTGTGTAGCGGATGACACGTTTAAGAAAAAGCCCACCGCAAAAGAATGAATTTTTAATAAAAAAAGGGCCGCCGAAGCGACCCTTTATTCTCCGACCGAAAGAGGAAACCCTCTTTCAGTGGCCTGTGCAGATGCTCAGGCGTCCGTGTTGCGACGGCGGATGGCGGCACCCAGGATATCACCCAGGGACGCGCCGGAGTCAGAAGACCCGTACTCGTTGATGGCAGCCTTGTCTTCCTCGACCTCACGGCCGCGGATCGTCAGAGCCAGCTTGCGCGACGCGCGGTCAACGGAGACGACCTTGGCGTCAACCTTTTCACCGACTGCGAAACGCTCCGGACGCTGCTCGGCCTTGTCACGGGCCAGTTCAGCGCGACGGATGAAGCCCTGCAGGACGTCATCAACCTTCACTTCGATCCCGTTGCTCTGAACAGCGGTCACGACGCAGGTCACGACAGCACCCTTCTGAACGCGGGACAGGGTGTCAGCTGCCGGATCTTCCTGAAGCTGCTTGATGCCCAGGGAGATACGCTCTTTCTCGGGATCCACATCGAGAACCTTGGCTTTGACGATCTGGCCCTTCTCGTAGTGCGCCATGGCTGCTTCGCCGGCTTCGTCCCAAGAGAGATCGGACATGTGAACCATGCCGTCGATGTCTGCGGAAAGACCAACGAACAGACCGAACTCGGTGATGTTGCGGATCTCGCCTTCGATGATCGAACCGACCTTGTGCTCTTCCTCGAACTGTTCCCAAGGGTTGCGCTGAACCTGCTTGAGACCGAGGGAGATGCGACGCTTGGAGCTGTCCACGTCCAGAACCATGACGTCGACTTCCTGCGAAGTGGCGACGATCTTGCCCGGATGGACGTTCTTCTTCGTCCAGGACATTTCGGAAACGTGCACCAGACCTTCGACGCCCGGCTCCAGCTCCACGAATGCACCGTAATCGGTGATGTTCGTGACGCGGCCCGTGAAGCGTGCTCCAGCCGGATACTTGATGGCGACGTTTTCCCAGGGGTCAGCTTCAAGCTGCTTCATGCCCAGGGAGATACGCTGCGTATCGGAGTTGAAGCGGATGACCTGCACGCGAACCGGCTGACCGATCTGCAGCGCTTCGGACGGGTGGTTGATGCGCTTCCAGGCGATGTCCGTGACATGCAGGAGGCCGTCAACGCCGCCGAGGTCAACGAACGCACCATAGTCGGTGATGTTCTTGACGACGCCGTCGAGGATCATGCCTTCCTTCAGGCCCTGGATCAGCTCGGAGCGCTGTTCCGCACGGGTCTCTTCAAGAACGGCACGACGCGAGACAACGATGTTGCCACGAGCGCGGTCCATCTTGAGAATCTGGAACGGCTGCGGATGACCCATCAGGGGTCCGACGTCACGAACCGGACGGATGTCGACCTGGCTGCCCGGAAGGAACGCCATGGCGCCACCGAGATCAACCGTGAAGCCACCCTTGACGCGACCATAGATCGTGCCGTTGACGCGCTGGTTGTTGCCGAATGCACGCTCCAGAGCGGTCCATGCCTCTTCGCGACGAGCCTTCTCGCGCGACAGGACGATGGAGCCGTCACGGTCTTCGTAACGCTCGACATAAAGCTCGACAACGTCGCCCGGCTTCACGTCCGGGGCAACGCCGGCCGGACCGAATTCCTTAAGAGAAACGCGGCCTTCGCTCTTGAGGCCGACATCGACGATGGCGAATTCATCGGTCAGGCGGACAACACGGCCCGTGACAACCGAGCCTTCAAAGCCGGTATCGCGACCCAGGGTCTCGTCGAGAAGGGCTGCAAAATCCTCGAAACCGCGATCGGTCGAGGTGTTCTGAGTGGCTGAAGCCATGTAGATACGATATTCCCGGACGCCCGTTCCATGACCGGAGCGGATGTCCACGTCTGCGCCAGACCCAGTAATGGACCGGACGTCTCCCCGCCGCCGCTAAACGGTCAGATCGGGTTGTTGGCTGTTAGACCTGCCCGCCAGACGCGGGACAGACCATCCCCCTCCCCTTCGGGGCGGGCGATACGCTGCACCAACACCCTGCGGGGGCGTGGTGTCAATAAAAAAAGCCGTTTTTCTGCTGCTGTCGCGTCGGTTCAGCGCCGCGTGTGACGCAGGGCCACGATTTCGCAGGCTTTATCAAGAACCTCTGCGGCAGAAAGCCCGTCCGTTTCAATCAGAGCGGCATCCGCAGCCTGTATCAGTGGGGCCGTTTCCCGCGAGGAATCACGTGCGTCCCGCGCCACGAGTTCGGACACGGCCGCCTCAAGGGCAGAGCCTTCCAACGGAGTCTCGCCCGCCACCTGACGATGTCGACGTAAGGCACGGGTACGCGGAGAGGCCGTGATGAAGAATTTCACGTCCGCGTCGGGGAAAACAACGGTCCCGATATCGCGCCCGTCCACGACCGCACCGGTTTCGGACGCAAAAACGCGCTGACGGTCCAAGAGGGCAGCGCGAACAGCAGGCTGTGCCGCCACCAGAGACGCCCCACGATCGATCTCGGGAACACGCAGGTCCGTCCGCGCCAGATCGGTCTGTTGCAGAGCCTGCGCCTCAGCGGAAGCATCACCAGCCGGGTCCAGTCCGGCATTCACCATCCGGCGGGCAACGGCACGATACAACAGCCCGGTATCGAGATAGGGCAAGCCCAGTTTCGCGGCCAGAGCTTTGGCGAGCGTCCCCTTACCGGCCGCCGCAGGCCCGTCGACAGCGATGACAAGCGGACGAGCCGTCACGCCGTCAGCCCTGCGCCGAGAGCGTTCATCAACTCCACGAAGCCGGGGAAGCTGGTTTCGATAAAGGCCGTATCGTCCACGTTTACTGGCTTTGCAGACGCAAGACCAAGCACGACGGCACTCATGGCAAGGCGATGATCCATGTGGGTCTGGACTGTGCCGCCACCGAGAGGCGCATCAGCCCCCTTCACGATAAGGTCGTCTCCGATCACTTCTGTCTCGGCGCCGTTCACATTGAGCAGGGCGACAGTAGAGGCCAGACGATCGCTTTCCTTCACGCGCAGCTCTTCCAGCCCACGCAGGCGGGACGGACCCTCTGCAAAGGCGCAGGCCACGGCAAGGACCGGGTATTCATCGATCATGGACGGCGCACGCTCGGGCGGAACGTCCACGCCTTTGAGCTGGCTGTGACGGACATGCAGATCGCCAACCGGCTCCCCACCTTCCACACGCTCGTTTTCGATGGAGAGGGACGCCCCCATTTCGATCAGCGTTGTGAACAGCCCTGTCCGCAGCGGGTTGAGACCCACACCCTCGATCCAGATATCAGACCCCGGCACCAGCAGGGCGGCGACGATCGGGAAAGCCGCCGAAGACGGATCTCCCGGAACCGTCACATCCCGCGCGGTCATGACGACCGGCCCCGTCAGGGCGATTCGGCGTCCACCCGCATCAAGACGCGAAACATCCACCTCAACCCCGAAATGTCGGAGCATGTTTTCCGTATGATCGCGCGTGGCGACAGGCTCTTCCACGACCGTGGTGCCATGCGCATTCAGACCCGCCAGCAGAATGGCGGACTTGACCTGCGCGGACGCAACCGGCAGGCGGTATTCGATCGGTTTCGCCTCTCCCGTCCCGCGAACGGCCATCGGCAGACGACCGCCTTCACGCGTCAGGAATTCGGCACCATTGGCCGCCAGAGGCGCAGTCACGCGGCGCATGGGACGAGACCGCAGCGAGGCATCGCCCGTCATGACGCTATTAAACGCATGGGACGACAAAATCCCCGACAGCAGGCGGGCCGCAGTGCCGGAATTGCCCATATCCAGAACGTCCGCAGGCTCGGTCAGAGCGCCTACGCCACGGCCTTCAATGGTCCACTCCGTGCCCTCCCGCGTAATGGTCGCGCCAAGTGCGCGCATGGCATCGGCGGTCCGCAGCACGTCCTCACCTTCGAGCAGGCCGGTGACACGGGTACGACCGGAGGCGAGGGCGGCGAGCATCAGCGAACGGTGGCTGATGGATTTGTCACCCGGAACACGGGTGCGGCCGGAAAGTCCCTTAAGGGACGCGGAGACGGTCAGGGGGCGCGAGACTTGCATGAAGATGTTTTTGCTGGGGTGCCCCATACCTGTCAATCGCATCTTGAAGGTGCAGTCATGCGCCTGAAAACTGTCAGGAATCATGCGATGGGATTTGACAGGACGCGCACAAGCTGGCATGGCCGCGTTCCTTATTCGAGGCATCAGCAGGTTCCCGCACAATGGCAAAACCCGAACTCGGTCTGAAACGGACATGCGTTGAATGCAACGCCCGCTTCTATGACCTGAACCGCGTCCCGGCGGTGTGCCCGAAATGCGGCACGACCCAGCCGGACGATTCCCGTCTCAAGCGCAGCGAAGTTCCGCTGCCGGAAGAAAAAGATCCGAAGCCTCAGGCCAACGAGCATGAGGACGACGTGGATCTGGAAGTCGCCGATGACGAGGACGATGACGATGTGATCGCCCCGGACGACGATCTGGACGATGACGACGATCTCAGCAACGACATCGAAGTTCCGAACGACAAGGACGACCGCGACGACAACTAAAGTTGTTGCAAAGCTCCTCTGTGCTGCTCTTCTGGCGGCACTGATGAACGGCTGCTCTGATCCGGAAGGCATTTTCGCCCCGGACAGCGCACCCGTTCGCGCATTCAGGACCCGGCTCGACAGCCATCCCAGCGCAACGGCGGTTCTCCAGTCCCGCTGCCCGTCTCCAATCCGTGTCCTGCGCCTGAGCGTGGACCGGCCCGTGACGGAAGACATCCTGACATTGCTACAGGTTACGGAAACCCATCAGGTCAACACGCGGCATGTCCGGCTGCTGTGTGGAGAGACCGTGCTGTCGGATGCCTGGAACTGGTATGTGCCGGAGCGGCTTTCCCCGGCCATGAACACACTGCTTGAACAGACCGACACACCGTTTGGACGCGTCGTGCAGCAGACCGCTTTCAGGCGGGAAAGACTGGAAACACGTTTTCCGGGGGAAGTCTCCGGAATCGTTCTGGAGAACAGGGCGCTTCTGCGCCGGGGCACGGATGGCGCGCCAATTTCCCTCGTAGTGGAAGACTATCTCCCCGCAGCCCTCCGTCCCTGAGCTTCAGGAGGCCGGAGACCAGTTCAGATGCTGCCCGCCATCCAGCGCCAGCATCTGCCCTGTCACTGACGGCAGTGCAAACAGCGCCAGTGCGGCCTGAGCGATCTCTTCGGGGGATGAGCCATGCTGCAGCGGTGTGCGGGCGCACATGCTGTCAAAATGCTCCTGCGTTTGTCGTACGGCGGGAAGAACCGGACCGGGCCCGATGGCGTTCACCCGGACCCGGGGGGCAAGTGCCAGCGCCATGGTCTGCGTCAGGGTCCATAATCCCGTGCGGGACAGGGTATAGCTGACGAAATGCGGCGTCAGGTTCCATACACGCTGATCCAGCATGTTCAGGATCAGGCCCTCGGCCCCATCAGGAAGCGCCTGTGCCATAGCCTGTGAGAGGACGAACGGCGCACGGAGATTGGTTTCGAGGTGCAGATCCCAGCTTTCGCGGGTAACGCTGCCCATCTCGTCACGAATGAAGGCGGACGCGTTGTTGATGAGGACGCCAACGGGGCCCAAAACGGCTTCTACGCGGGGCAGAAGTGCCTCGACTTCCTCTTCACGATGCAGATCAGCCTTTAGAACGCAGCCTTTGCCACCGATCCGCTCCAGCAGTTCTTCGGCCTCACGGGTACTGTCGCGACAATGGATGGCGACCGCAAACCCCTGCCCGGCCAGCATTTCCACAAGCTCAGCCCCGATACGCCGGGCGCTGCCCGTCACAAGAGCCACACGGGGAACACGCGGAGAAATCTGAAACGACGCCATCCTCACAAAGACCGCCGGGCCGTCAGCGCCGCAGCGAGCGTGCCGTCATCCAGCACGTCCAGCGCGCCGCCCATAGGCACACCGTGGCCCACACGCGTCACACTCATGCCTGTGGGGAGCAGACGCTCCTGAAGCCAGTGTGCGGTGGTCGCCCCCTCAACGGTGGCGCTCAGGGCAAGAATGACTTCCCTCACCCCGCCTTTCTCGATCCGCTCGAACAGCGGGCGAACGTTCAGATCGTCCGGCCCCAGCCCCGCTAGCGCAGACAGGGTTCCGCCCAGAACCTGATAGACCCCGCGATGCACGCCCGCACGTTCCAGCGCCCAGAGATCGCCCACCGTTTCAACCACGCAGATCAGCCCCTGATCCCGCGCCGTGTCCGTGCAGATATGGCACGGGTCGACTGTATCCAAATTACCGCATTGCGTGCAGGTCTTCACGCTCGTGGCCGCGCGCTCCATCAGATGGGCGAGCGGTAGCATCCGGCTTTCCGGCTGGCGCAGAAGCGCCAGCGCGGCCCGACGGGCCGAGCGTGGCCCCAGCCCCGGCAGACGCGCGAGCATCGTAATCAGTTGGTCTATATCGCCGTGGCCCAACATGGGCGTAAAATCCCCGCCAGCCGGATCAGAACGGCAGTTTCAGGCCTGCCGGAAGATCAAGACCACCCGTCACGTCGCGCATGGCTTCGGAGCTTGCAGCCTCGGCCTTGGCTTTCGCGTCCGTATAGGCCGCCACGATCAGGTCCTGAAGCGTTTCAATATCCGTCGGATCGGCCAGTTGCGGATCAATTTTCAGGTCGCGCATTTCGCCCTTCCCTGTCAGCTTGACCGTTACCAGTCCGGCGCCAGCGGAACCATCGACCACGAGAGACGCCAGATTGCTCTTGGCGGCTTCCATCTTGGCCTGCATCTGGCTGGCCTGCTTCATCAGTCCGGCAAGGTTTTTCATGGGTATGTCCTTCAGTTCAGGTTCAGATCGTCTTCATCAAGGAAATCGGCATCCAACGGCGCGAATTCCAGATCGGGTGGAGCATCATCGGTCAGCGGCACCGTGATTTCCGGCGGCAGGCCGTATTCATCAAGGGAGTGGTCTTGAACTTCCCCGATTTTCGCACCGGGAAAAGCTTTCAGGATGGCCTGCACCAGCGGATGTTCCTCCACCGAGGCCTGATTGATGGCCACAACCTCTGCGCCCTGCTCGTCGAGTGTCGGCTCACCCGAAGCGGTCGAGGCACTGACACGCCACTGGCCGGGATAGACACGGTCGAGCAGTTTCTGAAGCTGACGCTCGATACGGGCCTGCGGCTCTTCGGCGCGGATCTGAACATCGGGGGGCGAGAAACGCACGAGATGAACGGCGTTGCGGAGCAGTCCGTGAAGAACGGGCTCGCGCTCCCGCGCCACCATCGCCACCATCTCGCGCCATGTCCGGGGCGGCGGCGGAAGTTCAGGTTCGGGTTCAGGCTCCGGAGCAGCTTCGGCATAACCAACACCGGGCTCGAGAATCGTTCCACCATTCGCAACCAGCCGCACATGCGCCCGAGGCGCAGGACCGCCTGAGCTTTCGCTGACATTAGTCGAGGCGATACCGCTGACTGCAGCCCCTGACTGCGTGGCTACAGTTGCCCCACCTGGCGGCGTGAAAGGCCCGGCTGGCAGGGACAGATCCTGCCCCCCTTCCGTCAACTGGCGGATCAGCCGGTCCGGCGTCGGCAGCAGGCTGGCATGACACAGGCGGATCAGCACCATCTCAGCCGCCTGACGACGATCCGGGGCCGTCTCGATTTCCTGCACACCCTTCAGCAGGATCTGCCATGCGCGACCCAGAACCGCATTGGACAGACGGTCGGCCAGAGCCCCGCCGCGTGTGCGCTCGGCTTCCGGCAGATCCCGACCTTCCCGCAGGGACGGAATAGCCTTAAGACGCGAAATCAGATGCAGCAGATCCAGCAGATCCGCCAGCAGCACACCCAGATCAGCACCGCGGGCATAGGCCTGATCGGTCAGGTCCAGCGCATCAGCAGGCTTGCCCGCCATGAGCGCGTCCAACAGATCGAAAATCAGACCACGATCCGCCAGACCCAGCATGTCCGCCACGGCGTCCGCATCGCTGGCTCCCTGCGCGATGGCCTGATCGAGAAGCGAAAGCCCGTCACGCACGGAGCCGTCCGCCGCGCGGGCGATCAGGGCAAGCGCGTCTTCCGAAAGGGTCGCCCCTTCCTTCAACGCGATGTTGTGGAAATGTCCGGCCAGCAGAGACTGCGGAACACGGCGCAGATCGAAACGCTGACAACGGGACAAAACAGTGACCGGAACCTTGCGCAGTTCGGTCGTGGCGAAAATGAACGTGACCTGCGGCGGCGGCTCTTCAAGCGTCTTGAGCAACGCATTGAAGGCATTACGCGACAGCATGTGGACTTCATCGATGATGAAGACCTTCATCCGCGCCTGCATCGGACGAAAGCGCGTGGCTTCAATGATTTCGCGCACATCATCCACACCCGTGCGGGAGGCGGCATCCATTTCCAGCACGTCGGGATGACGGTCCGCCAGAATGGCGGTGCAGTTGGCGCAGACACCGCAGGGATCAGCGGTCGGGCCACCGTTGCCGTCCGGGCCAATGCAGTTCAGGGCGCGGGCAATGATGCGGGCAGTCGTCGTCTTGCCCACACCGCGCACACCCGTCAGCATGAAGGCATGGGCCACACGCTTGAGCTCGAACGCGCGGCGCAGGATGCGGACGAGCGAGTCCTGCCCGATCAGATCATCAAAAGTCTGCGGCCGGTATTTGCGGGCCAGAACGCGATAAGGCGCGGCCTCGGCAGCCGGGGGCGCAGGAATGTCCTGTGCTGGTGCGTCTCCGAAAAAACCGCCACCAGTGTCGGGCGGCAAGGGGAGATCGTCGTTTTCGTCTGTCATGGAAATGTCGAACCCTCAGCACGGAGGATGGGACCGTTAGAAAACGGTCGGGACGCTGCATAAAAAAGAGCGTCCGGTAACTGTGTGAGGTAGGAGGCCGGACATTCAACCCGGATAAAACTCACTGCGGCTGCTTCCTTCCGGACCTGACCGGGTTGGCAAGGTATCCGTCCAAAGCCGACCTCCCGGCGCTCTCCTAACACGGAGACGGGGGTGTCTGACAACCCCCAATCATCAGAGTGCGCCCTCATCCCCGCGTCTTATTCGCCGACAGCCGCACCGCCCATGTGCCGCGGGTCGGCCGCACCATAGATCAGACCGGTCTTCGGGGCCTTCAGGCTCGGGCGATCAGCAAGAATGCCTTCAGCCACACCCCACGGACGATGCGGCGACAGGGCATAGCCCTCGGCCTTGAGAGTCTGCATGGCGTCGTCAGACAGCGCGCCCTGCTCAAGCTCAACAGCCGAAGGCTCCCACTGTTCATGGATTCGCGGCAGGTCGATGGCCTGACGGATATCCAGCCCGTAATCGATCACCCCGAGAATGGCGGAGAGCGTAATCGTCGGAATGCGCGAACCGCCGGGGCTACCGATCACCATAACGACCTTGCCATCACGCGAGACGATGGACGGCGACATCGAAGACAGCGGCGTCTTGCCCGGCGCAATCGCATTCGCTTCCGAACCGACAATGCCAAACATGTTGGGCGCCCCCGGCTTGGACGAGAAATCATCCATTTCGTCGTTCATCCAGATGCCAGTATGGCCACCCATCACGCCCGCGCCGAACCAGCCATTGAGCGTATAGGTTGCCGAAACAGCCGTTCCCTCATGATCGAGCACGGAAAACTGTGTCGTCTCATGCTTTTCCTGCGTGTCCGGGGCCGCCTGCGCGACAGGTGCGGGAAGCGCTTCGCCTGCCCTGAGGGTGCTGGACGCGAGAGCATGATCGGTCGGGATGCCCTGTCGGATCTGATAGGCGTAAGCCGGGTCGATCAGATGTTCGACGGGATTATGCACGAAATCCGGATCGCCCAGATCGCGCCGGTCGGAATAGGCATGCCGCATGGCCTCGACCTCGCGCTGTACGGCGGGCGCCGTGTGCAGGCCGAGCGCATGCATGTCATAGCCGGAGAGAATGTTCAGGATTTCGCACAGCGCAACGCCACCACCGCTCGGCGGGGGAGCCGTGTCGATCGTATAGCCCCGATAGGTGCAGCGGATCGGGTCAAGATGACGAATATGATAGTTCTGGAAATCGGAAAGCTGAAGAATCCCGCCACCTTCGGTGCTGGCACGCACGATCTCTTTCGCGATCGGACCATCATAGAACGCCTTCGGGCCATCTTTCGAGATCAGCTCCAGCGAGTCCGCCAGATCCTTCTGGACCAAACGGTCACCCACCTGAAGCGGAGTGCCATCAGGACGCAGATAGAAGGCGCGGGCATAGGGGTCATGCTGGAAATAGCGCGTCGAGGTGTGCAGAAGGTCTGCATCGCCCTGGTTCAGAACGAAGCCAGCCCGAGCCAGTGCAATCGCCGGTGCCATCACCTTGGCGCGCGGCAGATGTCCCCATTTCTGCAGAATGGAATCCAGTCCAGCGACCGTGCCCGGAACCGCAACAGCTTTCCAGCCTTCAGTGGACAGACCCGGAATGACCTTACCCGAAGCGTCCTGATACATCGTAGCGGTGGCAGCGGCAGGCGCATGTTCACGGAAATCGATGAAGATCGTCTGGCCGGTTTTCAGGCGCAGAGTCATGAACCCGCCGCCCCCGATATTCCCGGCTGCGGGATAGACCACCGCCAGAGCATAGCCCACGGCCACGGCCGCATCGACGGCATTGCCACCCTGAGCTAGGATTTTCGCACCGGCATCGGAAGCGAGATGCTGCGCCGAGACCACCATGCCATGACGACCTGATGTCAGCACACCAGCGCTGACATTATCCGGACCGAAGGCCAGCGGATCATGCGCCGAACTCAGTGCCTGCGGAGCCGCATTGGCAAGCGTCGTGCCACTGATCAGGGCCGTGGCGAGAAGAAGCGAAAACGCTCTCATGCGGTCTCTCCATAAGGGGGCTTGGTATAGCCTTTGGGGGACAGGGTGAAAATTTCGCAACCATCGGCCGTCACGCCGACCTGATGCTCGAACTGGGCAGACAGGGTGCGGTCACGGGTTACGGCTGTCCAGCCGTCATCAAGAATTTTCACGTCCGGGCGGCCGATATTCAGCATGGGCTCGATCGTGAACACCATGCCCTCCACAAGCCTTACCCCCTCACCCGGACGGCCATAGTGCAAGACATTCGGTTCGGCATGGAAATCCCGGCCAATGCCATGACCACAGAAATCCCGCACGATGGAGAAACGGTTGGCTTCCGCATATTCCTGAATGGCATGTCCGATATCGCCAAGCGTCTTGCCGGGGCGCACTTGCGCAATCCCGCGCATCAGGGCCTCATACGTCACATCGACCAGTTTTTCGGCCTTCTTCGGCGCCTTGCCCACGACATACATGCGCGAGCTGTCACCGTACCAGCCATCCAGAATGGAAGTGACGTCAATATTCACGATGTCACCGTTGGACAACTTCTTCGGGCCCGGAATACCGTGACACACGACATGGTTGATCGAAATACAGCAGGATTTCGGATAACCGCGATAGTTCAGCGGAGCGGGGGTCGCGCCATGGGCAAGCGTGAAATCATGGATCAGCCGATTCAGCTCTTCCGTGGTCACACCGGGCTGCACATGGGGCGTGATCATGTCCAGCGCCTCTGCCGTCAGACGGCCAACACGATGCAGATGTTTGAAATCGTCCTGATCGTAGAGAACGATACCCCGTGCGTTATCCATACCTGCCGCCTGATCCTTCAATCTTCAAAAAGCCCGGACAAAATGCGTCTGTCCGGGCTGGATCGCAAGGAGGCGGGTCAGATTTTCGGGATCAGCTGTGCCGGGAGTGCTTTTTGTGAGCGACGACATGGCGAACGCTGACCATGCGTACAGCCGCACCATGGTGCGAAATCCGGCCATAACGGCGCGGCGCCGTCGGCGCATCAGCAACTTCCATGGGACGCGAAGACGCCAGCAGAAAACCGCGATGGAAACGACCACGGCGGCTGGCAGATGCCATCAGGGTACCGGATGGTGCAGCCGGATGAAGCAGTGGCTGAGGCGCGACACCTTCATCAGCAAACCCCTTGTCGAGCAGCGCCACCATTTCCATGGAACGACGCGCATTACTGGAAGACCCCATGACCACACCGATCAGGCGAACATTGCCGCGCTGGGCAGAGGTAATGAGATTGTGGCCGGCCAGATCGGTGTAGCCCGTCTTGAGACCGTCAGCACCCGCATAGATTTTCAGCATCGGATCATGGTTCGGAACCATGCGACGATGGAAATAAAAGGAGGGGACGTTGAAATAGTGATAATATTGCGGGAAATCCGCAATCAGATGCTGCGACAGCAGGGCCAGATCATGAGCTGTCGTGACCTGATCGGGGTCGGGCAGACCGGACGCATTGCGGAAGGTGGTATTGACCATCCCCAGCGCCCGCGCCTGCTGCGTCATGAGCTGGGCGAAGCGCACTTCGTCCCCGCCACCGAGAAACTCACCGAGAGCACAGGCAGCATCATTGGCGGATTTCGTGACCAGCCCCAGAATGCCCTGCTCTACCGTCAGCTTTGTTCCCGGCACAAGACCCAGTTTGGAGGGAGCCTGAATGGAAGCGTGGATGGACACTGGAACCTGCTCGTCCAGCGTAATCTGATGCGCCTCAAGGGCACGGAATGTCAGATAGAGCGTCATAAGCTTTGTCAGGGACGCGGGGTACCGTTGCAGTTCGGCATCCGTCGCAGACAGAACGGCACCTGTCTTGGCATCCATCACATAGCTTGAGACGTGTCCGGCATATTGCGCCTTCGCCGATCCCAGCCCCATGGTTGTCATGGCGCATAACAGAAAAGCTTTCTGGAACGGGAAACGCATCTACTGACAGCCTCTGAACGGAACGTCGTCTCGGGAAAGATCTGGGCTTTTGAGCCACCTTCATCACAGGCAGTCTAGGCGCATTGAAAACTTCCCGTCCACCAGCTTTGAAGGACTTTCCTTAATTTTTCGTAAGCAGGGCGGAAAGGAGGCAGCATCGTGGCACCCGACGCATAAAAACCTTATTTCAGGGGCTTGCAGCCCTTCTCAAGACCGAAATTCGCACCATATCATACTCGTCATGTCTTCTTACGATCTTCCCCCCTGTCCAAACGGCCTTTCCGGTGTCGCGTCTTTACGGAGTCCAGCCCGTATGGGGCCGGAGTCTCCCGACTCCATTCCGCCTCATGGGCCGGACAGGAGAGACGGGGATCAGGACCTTGAAGTCAGCGTGGTGGTGCGCCCCAGAACCCGGACGCGCAAACCTTCCATGTACAAGGTTCTGATGCTCAACGATGACTACACGCCCATGGAATTCGTGGTGCATGTGCTGGAGCGCTTTTTTGCCAAGACCCGGGACGAGGCAACGTCCGTCATGCTTCAGGTTCACCAGCGCGGCGTCGGAGTCTGCGGGGTGTTCACGTATGAAGTGGCTGAAAGCAAGGTGACACAGGTGATGGATCTGGCACGCCAGAACCAGCATCCCCTTCAGTGCACGATCGAAAAAGACTGATCCGTCTGACAGGCAGAAAAGCTCGGACGCAGGATAATTTCTTGTTTCCATCTGCGTTTCTGACTGGCGTTACACGTTACTCCGCGACAAGATACCTTTCCCACGAGAGGTCGAGAGGAGCGCCATCACATGCTGTCCCGTACGCTCGAACAGACACTCCACCGCGCCCTGACATTCGCAGGTGACCGGCGTCACGAATATGCAACCCTCGAACATCTTCTGCTCGCGCTGACAGAAGACGACGATGCTCTGACGGTCTTCCGGGCCTGCGGCATCGATCTCGACAAGCTGCGCTCCGATCTGACGGATTTCCTGGACAAGGATCTGGCCGGACTAGCGGCGGAACGTCCGACGGAACCCAAACCGACCGCTGCTTTCCAGCGCGTGATCCAGCGCGCGGCCATCCATGTGCAGAGCACGGGGCGCGACGAGGTTACGGGCGCAAACGTGCTTGTGGCTCTGTTTGCCGAACGTGAAAGTCACGCCGTCTATTTCCTGCAGCTGCAGGACATGACACGACTCGATGCAGTCAATTTCATCTCGCACGGTATCGCCAAGGCTCCGGATCGGGGTGCAGGACGGCGCGCGGCTGCGGCCTCCAAGGACACATCCGAGCGCGAGGAGCGCAAGGAAACGCCCAAGGAAGGCGCGCTCGCAACCTATTGCGTCGATCTGAACGAACGTGCGCGTGAAGGGCGGATCGATCCGCTGATCGGTCGCGATCAGGAGATCGAACGCACCATCCAGATCCTGTGCCGCCGCACGAAGAACAACCCGCTTTATGTAGGCGATCCCGGCGTCGGCAAGACGGCGATTGCCGAAGGTCTGGCAAAGCGGATCGTGGAAGGCGAAGTGCCAGACGTTCTGCTGAACAGCACGATCTACTCGCTGGATATGGGCTCGCTTCTGGCCGGCACGCGCTATCGCGGCGATTTCGAAGAGCGGTTGAAGGCCGTCGTGACGGAAATGGACCAGACCCCTGGCGCCATTCTGTTCATCGACGAAATCCATACCGTCATCGGCGCGGGAGCGACCTCGGGCGGGGCAATGGACGCCTCCAACCTGCTCAAGCCGGCTCTGGCTGCGGGGACGCTGCGCTGCATCGGCTCCACAACCTACAAGGAGTTCCGTCAGCATTTCGAAAAGGATCGAGCGCTCGTACGCCGGTTCCAGAAAATCGACGTGCCGGAGCCCTCAATCGAGGATGCGATCAAGATCTTACGCGGTCTGAAGGGCAGCTACGAGAAGCACCACAAGGTTCGCTACACCGACGAAGCCCTGCGCGGCGCCGTCGAACTGGCGGCCAAGTATGTCCATGACCGCAAACTGCCAGACAAGGCGATCGACGTGATCGACGAAGTCGGCGCGGCGCGGATGTTGGTGCCCGAGAACAAGCGCCGCAAGACCGTGACGCTGAAGGACGTGGAAGAGGCTATCGCCAAGATCGCCCGCATCCCGCCCAAGAGCGTTTCGGCCGATGACCGTGAAACCTTGCGCCATCTGGAGCGGGATCTGCGGAACATGGTCTTCGGGCAGGATAAGGCGATCGACGCGCTGGCTGCGGCGATCAAGCTGTCTCGCGCCGGGCTGCGCGATGCGGAAAAGCCGATCGGCAACTATCTGTTCTCCGGCCCCACTGGCGTGGGCAAGACGGAAGTCGCCAAGCAGCTTTCCAACTCGCTCGGGATTGAGCTGATCCGCTTCGACATGTCCGAATACATGGAGCGTCATTCGATCTCGCGTCTGATCGGCGCGCCTCCGGGCTATGTCGGGTTTGATCAGGGCGGTCTGCTAACCGATGCGATCGACCAGCATCCGCATGCGGTCCTGCTGCTGGACGAAATCGAGAAGGCCCATCCGGACCTGTTCAATGTCCTGCTTCAGGTCATGGATCATGGTCGCCTGACGGATCACAACGGCAAGGTCGTTGATTTCCGCAACGTGATCCTGATCATGACCACCAATGCGGGCGCAGCGGACCTGTCCAAGGAAGCGATCGGGTTTGGACGGACGGCGCGGAGTGGCGAGGACGAAGAGGCGGTCAAACGCCTGTTCACCCCGGAATTCCGCAATCGTCTGGACGCGATCATTCCCTTCGCCAACCTCACGCCTGAGACCGTGGGCCGTGTGGTCGAAAAGTTCGTGCTTCAGCTCGAAGCCCAGCTTGCCGACCGCCATGTGACGATCGAGATTTCCTCGAGCGCCAAGGAATGGCTTGCGGAGCGTGGATATGACCGGCTGTATGGCGCGCGCCCTCTAGGACGCGTCATTCAGGAATACATCAAAAAGCCTCTGGCCGAAGAATTGCTCTTCGGACGGCTGGCTCAGGGGGGTGCCGTTCGGATTGGCATGAAGAACGGTGCGCTCGACTTCGATATTCTCGAAGGCGGGGATAACGCCAAGGGCGAGGACGGCGCTTCGAAGAAAGACGAAGCGACAAGCTGAAGCCTTGCACCTCAGAAAAGGCCCGTGACACACTGTCTCACGGGCCTTTTTGTTACTGGTAGCGGGTACCGTTCACCACGACATAGCCCGGCCATGGCCATTTGCGGCCTGTGCCATGATGCGTCCAGTCCACACCCTGACGACGCAGGCTGTCGTAATAGTAGCGACCCTGCACCTCGACCTGATCGCCCTTGCTGACCCAGGGCCATTGCGGTGCATTCATCTGGTCCAGATCGGACACGATCCGGATGGAGACCCCCTGCCCGACCGACAGATAGAAATAGCCGTGCCAGCCGCTGCGAGTCCGTTTTGCTCTGGGCGAGACAGCCAGCACCTGTCCACACAGATGCTCGGGCAGGTCGATGCCGGTCGGGCCGCTCTGTTCCAATCCCTGCTGATCGACGAAGAAACGCGCATTGTCACACTGTGCTGGCATGTCATGCGTGCTGTGGGGTGCAGTATTCTGACCGAAAAAGCCCTGAGCGGATGCGGCTAATGGCGCGCATAGCAGTGCCACAGCAAACGTAGAGAGCAGACGGGATGTCATGAAGGGGTTTTCTCCTGTCGGGGCGGCCCTGTCTGTTGCTCTGCCGCCGGAAGGTCCGGACCGGACACAAAAAAGCCCGCCCCGAAAAGGGAACGGGCCTTTCTGCTGGTCCGCAATAACGGATCAGGGGGCTTCGCTGGCGCCTTCACCGGCGGCAGGCTCAGCCTTGGCGGCGTCGCTAACGGCCGGACGTGCCGGTGCGCCATCCGTGATCATTTCGAGCTGGCCCGTGATCTGACCACCATCTTCAACCTGAAGGCGGCGGCACTTGACTTTGCCAATAAGGCGACCGGTCGCGCGGATCGTGAGGCTTCCATTGACGGTCAGGGTGCCGTCGATCGTGCCAGCCAGTTCCGCGTCTTCAACCTCAACGCCACCCCGGAACACGCCGCCATGCGTGACCTGAAGTTCGGCAGCATGAATCATGCTGGACTCGACCGTGCCTTCAACAACGAGGCGCTCAGCGTCCTGCACGGAGCCCTGAACGCTGATGCCACGGCCGACAACAAGCGTACGACGCTCCGGACCGGTCTGGCGCGGTGCGCCCGGAACGGCGGCCACACCGGGGCGCGGTGCCCCTGCCGGCGTTACGCCCGTCGGAGAATTGGAAGACGGTGGTGCCGGGAAAGGGGTACGACCCATGGGCGCGGGGTCCTTCTGCTGGTTGGGCTGCTGGGCAGGTTGGGGACTGGAGGGCGATCCGGATCCTGACGCGGGAGCCGTCTGGCTGGGAGCGTCCGGCCGGTTGGGGAAAATGGGCTGACCTGCAAGTTTGCCGTTCTCGACAGGCTTGGAGTCATCTTCCGGTTTGCGTCTTCTGAACAAGGAAACCCCGCTGCGGATCTGGAAAAGAACACTCTAATTCTGTCTCGGACGTCTCCCAGAAAATCCATTGCGAGAACTGGACGCTCGCAGACAGAACATTCGGGAGCCGATCTTTCGACAAGGCTACACGCTCACGACCCGGCGGGACAAGACGCGCATTTCCATAAATGTGACGAAATCTCACGGATGAAAACGGCGTCGGGTTAACCGGGAGTTGGCGTGAACCCAGAGGGCACCTATGATCGTGTTGATTTAATGGCGCAGCCTGCCCGTTAAATGTTTTTTTCTGAAGTTTTCAGCGACCTGACCGGAGTTCCAATGTCTGCACCCCAGCATGACCTTCTGTGTATCGGCAATGCCATCGTCGACGTTCTCGCCCCTGTGGGCCAGGACCTGATCGACGGGCTTGGCGCTGCTGCCGGGAGCATGACCCTGATCGACGCTGCCACGGCACATGCCATCGAAAGCCGTGTGGATATCGAAAACGTGACAGGCGGCGGCTCTGGCGCCAACACGGCCGTCGTGGCGGCCCGTATGGGGGCAAAAGTGGCCTATCTCGGCAAGGTCACGGCTGATGAAGCTGGCGACCATTTCACGCGCGACATCCGCGAACAGGGCATCACCTTCCCGTCCGAGCCGCTTCCGGCCGCTGACGGTGTACCGACCGCACGCTGCATCGTTCTGGTAACGCCCGAAGGCCAGCGCACCATGTTCACCTATCTCGGCGCCTGCACGGAGTTTACCCCCGAAGACGTGCATGAATCCGTCGTGGCTGATGCGGCCATCACCTATCTGGAAGGCTATCTGTACGACAAGCCGCAGGCCCAGGAAGCGTTCGAACATGCAGCCCGTCTGGCCCGCAAGGCTGGCCGTCAGGTCGCCCTGACGCTGTCCGACACGTTCTGCGTGGAACGCCATCGCGCTGCCTTCCACGAGCTTGTGGCGGGTCATGTGGACATCCTGTTCGCCAACGAGGCCGAACTTCTGGCCCTGTACGAAGTTACGGATTTCGAAGAAGCCGTCACGCAGGTTGCCGCTGAAACCAAGCTGGCCGTCATCACGCGCAGCGAAAAAGGTGCGGTCGTGATCGGTGAAGGCGAGCGCCATGACGTTCCGACGACCGAAGTGAAGGTCGTGGACACCACGGGCGCTGGCGATGCGTTCGCAGCAGGCTTCCTCGCCGGGTTGAGCAAAAAGCACGACCTCATCACCTGCGCGAAGCTGGGCAATCAGGCGGCCGGTGAGATCATCACCCGTTACGGTGCCCGCCCGACCGAAACGTTCACGCTGACGGCCTGAGACGTACCACTGGGCCGGTCTTAAAGATCGGCCCAGCCAATGCGGGCGACCCTATACCGGTCAAAGGACTCCCGCACAGCCGGGTCCAGAAGCGCGGCCAGTTCGCCTTCCTGCTCATAACCCGGCATGAAACGCTGCATCATGGCGTCCTGAGCCGTGGCGGGGTGAAAATAGATTTCACTCGTGCCGCCCGGCAAACGCGGAATGAGTCCGCGGATATGGTCCGGTGTCATATGGCCGGACCAGCGCAGCCCGAAACACCAGTCGTTGGTTTTCAGCCCCGCCTTGCGGATCTGGTGACGCAGCACGCCGATCCAGTGCCGCAGGGCGCGGTCTCCCAGCGTGTCGTTGGCTTCGACAGGCTCTGGCGGCTCAAATGGCGAGCGGACAGCCCGTACCCCATGCTCCAGACCGGACTCGATCAGAAAGCGCCCCACGGTCGGATGTAGATGCATGTGTTTGTGGGCATTGGCATGATCGAGCGTCAGTCCGCTTGCCGTGAAAGCCCGGAACTGAGATTCGATTTCCCGACACAGAGCGCTTCGGGCCTGCGGGCTGAAAAAATACTCCACACCCAGACGAAGCTGGTTCCGCCCGAACCATCCCTGTTCGTCCGTAATGGCAGGCAGATCGAGCACCGACTTGCCCTCGATCGCCACCACATGCAGCCCGACTTTCAGATCCGGCATCGTCTTCGCTCGCCGGATGGCATCCTCGGCGGCATCTCCGGCAACCATCAGACTGGCCGTGGACAGGATGCCGTTGCGATGAGCCTGTTCGATAGCCTCGTTGACTTCGAGGCTCATGCCAAAATCATCGGCAGAGACGATGGCGCGACGCAGGGAACTGGATGTCATGGCAGATCTCACAAAAAAAGGGGTCATGACATGCGCCATGACCCCTGAAAAATAATACGTCAGGCGCGCGCCGCTCAGGCGGCGTGACGGTCCTTGAGGAACTGGAAGAACTCCACACCTTCGCGCAGACGACGCTTCATCATCTGCGGGCTGCGGATCATCTCGTTGACGATGGAAGCGATCTTGGAGCCACGGAAGTAGAACTTACGGTAAAACTCCTCGACGCTCTCGAAGATTTCTGTATGCGACAGATGCGGATAATGCAGCGGTGCAATCTGCACGCCACTCTCATCAATCAGTTCGGCTTCCGCCTCGTTCAGCCAGCCATTTTCCGTCGCCTGCTTGTGCAGGAACGTGCCGGGATACGGCGCGGCCAGGGAAACCTGCAGGGTATGCGGGTTGATCTCTTTGGCGAACTGGATCGTCTCCTGAATGGTCTCCTTCGTCTCGCCCGGCAGGCCGACGATGAAGGTGCCGTGGATCTTGATGCCCAGCTTGTGGCAGTTGCGCGTGAATTCCTTGGCCGTCTCGACCAGCATGCCCTTCTTGATGTTGTGAAGGATCTGCTGGTTGCCGCTCTCATACCCGACGAGCAGCAGACGCAGGCCGTTTTCCTTGAGAACCTTTAGGGTGTCGTAAGGAACATTCGCCTTGGCGTTGCAGGACCATGTGACACCGAGCTTACCCATTTCGCGGGCAATGGCTTCGGCGCGCGGCAGATCGTCCGTGAAGGTGTCATCATCGAACATGAATTCCTGCACTTCGGGGAAGTACTGCTTGGCCAAACGCACTTCGGCAGCCACATGCTCGGGGCTGCGGGTCCGGTAACGATGGCCGCCCACCGTCTGCGGCCACAGGCAGAACGTGCAGCGCGACTTGCAGCCACGGCCCGTATAGATCGAGATGTAGGGGTGCTTCAGATAGCCGATGAAGTAGTCGTTAATATTGAGGTCACGCTTATAGACCTCGGTCACGAACGGCAGGCTGTCCATGTCCTCGATCATCGCGCGATCCTTGTTCGCGATGATCTCACCCTTCTCGTTGCGCCAGGTGATACCGTCCACTTCCGCGAGCGGTTTGCCTTCGGCGATTTCCTTGATTGTGAAATCGAACTCGTTACGGGCCACGAAGTCGATCGGGCTGCCCTTCTCCATGCTCTCGGTCGGCTGGACGGCCACCTTCGCACCGACCATGCCGATCATGATCTTCGGATTGGCATCCTTAATCATCTGCGCCACGCGGACGTCAGAAGCGAAGGACGGCGTGGACGTATGGATGACGACAAGGTCGCGGTTCTTTACGTCTTCGAGGATGGGGTCCATGCCCATCTTGGCGGGCGGCGCGTCAATCAGGCGTGATCCGGGAACGAGGGCGGCCGGCTGGGCCAGCCATGTCGGAAACCAGAAGGACTTGATTTCGCGCTTTGCCTGGTAGCGGGAGCCCGCGCCACCGTCAAAGCCGTCGAAGGAAGGAGGCTGGAGAAAAAGGGTTCTCATCATGATCGGACACTCCTTTGGGTGGCGCCGGCCTGGAGCGAGGAGGCGCAGGACACGGAATTACGTTTTCTTCGGGCGATATGGACCGTTCTGCCCCGCCATGCAACGCGCGATCCGCGCGCACTGCCCACCATGATGGCAGCAGACAGCCAGTCACGGATGACCAGAAGCGGGATGACGCTGGGGAGCGGACAGTCCGTGGCACGGTCCATGATGCGGCTTCCGATGGCACGGAGCAGCCATGTCAGAAGCAGCAGGAGCCATGTCCACCAGGCATTCGGACGGAACAGCACGGCCGTCACAGCCCAGAATAGGGGAAGCTGAATGGATGACAGACCATAGCCGACCGGCGCGACATTTTTGACGGTCCGCCCCCAGCGCAGCTCATGCGCCAGCAGCTCGCCGAGCGAATGTTCGCCCACAGTCGTGTGGGTCAGGGTCGGGGCGATGGCGATATTGTCGCCCCGACCCCGGATGAGTTGACCCAACTCGGCATCATCCGCCACATGATCAACCAGCGCCTCAAGACCACCGATCTCTTCAAGGGTCTGACGCCGCAGGGCCATGGTCGCGCCCAGACAGTCCTGACGCCCCAGAAAACGGGACATCATGACGCCGGGCAGGAAATTATGATTGATCTGACACGCACCGAGTTGCTGTACGAGCGTCCCGGCAGCAGGGCGGCCAGAATACAGGGTCGTCACCAGACCGGTTCCCTGCTCTTCCAGACTCGTCACAACATGACGTAGATAATTGGGACTGGCGTGAATATCCGAGTCGGAGATCACGATAATGTCATGGCGGGCCTCCCCGTACATGTTCATCAGATTCCCGACCTTGCGGTTCGGACCATATTCGCGCGGATCAATCACTACACTGACCGGAACCTGCGGATAGCGTAACCGAAGGCGTTCAATAACGGCCAGAGCCGTGTCCTGCGCGTCCTGTACACCAAAGACGATCTGAAAGTCGGAATAGTCCTGTGTGAAGACGCTTTCCAGCGCATCCTCGAGCAGCGGCTCGTTACCGTGCAGAGGCTTCATCACCGTGACGGCGGGCCATGTCCGCTCGAACAGGCGCAGCGCGTCATCGGCGCGGCGCTCCGTGCGACGGAACCGGGCGAGCAGGAGGGCGCCCGTCAGCGCCTGTAGGTTTCCAGCGGCAGAAACAAGGGCACAGACGCTGGCTGCAATGGTAAGAGGTAAGGGCACGACGGTGTTCTAGCCTTCCCAAACGCTTTTGGGAAAGACTGCCATCGCGAAACCGGGCTCAGTCATGCAGGAAATGGGCTGTCTTGTCGTCCAGATGATCGGCCAGACCATTGGCACCGCCCTGGCTCAGGGCACCCCCGAAATCGGAACGCTGCGCGGCGACCTGACTGATATGCGCGTTCAGAAGAACGTCCGTAATCCGCCAGCCCGACGCTCCATTCGTCATGATGTAGTCGATGGGCACGGCTTCTGCGCCATCTGTCCCGCCGATCGTAGTATCGACAATCACACCTCCGGTCGGGTTTGGGCGCGTCTGTGGAGAGACGGTAAATGCGGCCTGCGCCTGAGGCTTAAACGATGCGGCATAGTGCGCGATCGTGAACTGACGGAACGATCCCAGAAGGCGCGTGCGATCCGAAGGGCTTAGACTGTTATAACGTACACCGACTGAGCGACGAAGAATCGCTTCAAGATCAAACGCATGATCCACGGCAGGAGCAATCATCGTTGCGCGCTGCTGGGCAGTTTTTCCGGTTTTCTGGGCAACCTTCAGCGCGTCATAGAGAGCTGTGACAGGCGCCACGGCAGCAGCGGAATCCGCCGACGTAACCACATCTGCCGCATCGGCCAGCGCTGCCGGAGAGAGCGACGTCAACGCAACAGACCCTGTCAGAAGGCAGGCAGACAGAAAAGACAGAGTCACTTTCGGGGAAAAACGGCAAATCATGGTCGTACTTTCGTCCTGGTAGACAATTCCGGGCATAGAGATCAGGTTCATGACACAATGTATCAAGTTCCCTGTATCAGGTTCTGGCATCCATAAAGCCATCTGTGCTCGATTAGCCACAGGGGCGGTACGAAATATGCCGTCTGACATTGAGGCGAACACGACAATGGGTCTATAGGCAGTCAATCTAACGCCCGATGGTCCTTCACGTTTCCCGGTTTTCAAAACCGGGGCAGAAAAGGAGGCCACGGGCCATCCACGATGTGCAAGGCCCCGGGCGCCCTGATGGACGCACCTTCCGGAGGCTAGAACCAGAGGATTATAATGGCCGTTCCTTTGATGCAGGCTGTCCGAGTCGGACGGTACGTTGTCAAGCAGCACCTCACGGGCCGCAAGCGATATCCGCTGGTCCTGATGCTCGAACCGCTGTTCCGTTGCAATCTGGCCTGCGCCGGTTGCGGCAAGATCGACTATCCGGCGCAGATCCTGAACCAGCGTCTCAGCCTTCAGGAATGTCTGGATGCCGACACGGAAGCCGGTGCTCCTGTCATTGCAATCGCCGGTGGTGAACCCCTCCTGCACAAGGAAATGCCCCAGATCGTTAAAGGTTTGATCGGGCGCAAAAAATACGTCTACCTGTGCACGAACGGGCTGCTGCTTGAAAAGAAGCTCGACGATTACGAGCCCTCCCCGTTCTTCTCCTGGGACGTGCATCTTGACGGCGATCAGGTGATGCATGACGCCTCGGTGTGTCAGGACGGCGTGTATGACCGTGCCGTAGCGGCCATCCGCCTTGCAAAATCCCGTGGCTTCCGCGTGTCGATCAACTGCACCGTTTTTGACGGGGTGGTGCCCGAACGTCTCGCAGCCTTCTTCGATGAAGTCATGGCCTTGGGCGTTGACGGCATCATGACAGCTCCGGGCTATGCCTATGAGCGCGCACCGGATCAGGAACACTTCCTGAACCGCCAGAAGACAAAGCAGCTTTTCCGCGACGTATTCCGCCTTGGAAAAGGCAAGAAATGGCGCTTCACGCAGTCCCCGCTGTTCCTGAACTTCCTGGCAGGCAATGAAAACTATCACTGCACGCCTTGGGGCAAGCCGCTGCGTACGGTCTTTGGTTGGCAGCGTCCGTGCTATCTGCTCGGCGAAGGTTATGCCAAGACCTTCAAGGAGCTGATGGAAGATACGGCCTGGGAGCAGTACGGCACAGGCGCATATGAGAAATGCGCCGACTGCATGGTGCATTCCGGTTACGAATCCACAGCCGTCATGGACGCTGTCGCACGCCCCTGGCACATCGCGAAGGTCGCCCTGTTCGGCCCCGAGACCGAAAAGCCGATGGTTCCGGAAATCTCGCTCGCCAACCAGCGCCCTGCCGAATACGGCTATGAAGCGCAGGTCCAGCAGCAGATGGAACGCATCTCCACAGGCGCCAAACCCGCCCGTGGCCCGCGTGTCCGCGTCAACGGCCGCCCGGCTGCCAATACAGTTTCAGAAGCTGCCGACGCAGCAGACTGAAAACGGATCTTCTTTCGTCCTCAAAAAACCGGCTCCCTGCGAGCCGGTTTTTTTGTGCCCAAAGCAGCGCATCTCATGCTGCCTTATGAAGGGCATGGTATCCGCCACTCGTCCTGTTATGATCGGCCATCCATTATTCCGGCCGGACCATGCTGACCCCTATTCTTGTTATCTGCCTGCTCATTTTCCTCAATGCTGTATTTGCCATGGGAGAAATGGCTCTCATTTCGGCGAAACGGCCACGGCTTGAGGTTCTGGCCAAGCAGGGAGTCCGGGGAGCAACAACTGCAATCCGTCTGGCGGAAGATCCGCACAGCTTCCTGCCGACCGTTCAGGTTGGCATGACGTTGGTGTCCATTCTTGAAGGTACGTTTGGCGGCAGCCAGATGGAAAGTACCGTCACACCATGGATTGCAGATATTCCCTCACTGCGCCCGATTGCCAGCGAAATCTCGATGGTTCTCGTTGTCGCAATCATCACCTTCGCCATGCTGGTTTTCGGTGAACTGATTCCCAAACAGATTGCCCTGCAACAACCGGAAGCCATTGCTTCACGTCTGGCCTGGCTTCTGGTCGGCGTCGCGCGGATAGCACAGCCGATTGTCTGGCTGCTGAGCGGCACATCCTCGCTGGTTCTCCGGGCACTCCGGATCGGACCTCTGACGCGCGCTGCCGTGACGGAAGAGGAACTGAAGGCCGTTCTGGCCGAAGGTGCACGTGCGGGCGTACTCGAAACCGACGAACAAGCCATGATCGAGCGCCTTCTGCGTCTGGCAGACCGACCGGTGAGAGCCATCATGACGCCGCGCAATGAACTGTTCTGGATCGACAGACATGCGGATCAGGAAACACTGGTCCGCAAACTGCGCCAGACTTCATATGCCCGGATCGTGGTCTGTGAAGGCGATGTCGATCATCCGGTCGGCGTCATTCTTGCCAAGGACATCATGGACCGACTGCTGCTGAAACTTCCGGTTTCCGTTGATGCGGTCCTGCGTGAGCCTCCCGTTATTCCGGATAGCCTTAGCGCCCAGGACATGATCGAACGTATGCGCGGGGTCAATCTCGGAATTACGTTCGTTCTGGACGAATACGGTTCGTTCGAAGGCATCGTGACACCGTCGGACGTTCTGGAGGCAATCGTTGGCGAAGAAAAAACGGAGTCCTCTTCGTCTGAACTGCAGGCCGCCGAAGGCGAAGACGATTATATTTTTGAAGGTTTTATGCCTGCGGATGAACTACGCTCGCGGCTTAACCTGCCGGAACTTCCCGGCGCCGGAGGGTACCATACCCTTGGCGGTGTCATGCTGGCGCTTCTCAGGCGTGTTCCTGCACGTGGAGACAAGGTCGCGTTTGGCGGATGGCTGTTCGAGGTTCTGGAAATGGACCGCCGGCGCGTCGGAAAGGTCAAGGTCAGCCGACAGATTCTTGCTGAGGACTGACCAGACGGTTTCAGGCCCTGCTTGTGAAAAAGGCCTGCCTTTCACTGACCGGCGCATAAGCTCCCTGATTGCCGTAGTTCTGGGGCAAAGTTGTCGCCGGAGTTGAGGTCAAAAGTTCAATCACACGCTTCTGTGCCGTAATTGCCCTTTGCAGAAGTTCACCATTGCGATTGCCCAGTTCTGTCATCTGTTCCAGTAAATCTCGATAAGGCAACGCCGACGACTCCAGTCGCTCTTCACTGTCTTCATCATCCGGACAGCAGGGACAAAGATCCTTTTTTCGATCATTGGCTACCGCGACTTCTTGCTCGAGCGTTCTGGCGGCATTCTGCTTGTCGGGCAGGAGCGCCAACGCATCCGGGATGCGCGCTTCTTCCAAGGCAGAATTTTCTGCTTCCAGAATGGCGATCAGCCGCTGCATGGCGGGAATAATGGACGCGCTCATTTCTGCTCCTGCATGGCCAGCATCTGGCGATCAATCGCATCCGTCATGCCGATACCACCATTGTTTTCCATCTGTTTGGCAATCTGCTCTACCAGCATGGGCCGGAACTGCTTTTCTCCGGCTCCGCCGCTGAACATGTTGTCACTGTCGTCTTCCGTAGCAAACATGGGCTGAAGCATCTGGTTGATAGCCATGGATTCGAAATCCTGGGCAGACTTCAGGGTTTTAGCCGGATCTGCCTTCTGCCCGTGTAACGGAAATCCCGATGATATTGTGCTGCTGGTCGAGGATATGGTCATCAACGCATCTCCAGTTCTGCCTGCAGGGCACCATCTGCCTTGATGGCCTGCAGAATGCTGATCATGTCTCTTGGCCCCACACCCAACGCATTCAGCCCTGCAACAAGCTCTCTGAGCGTTGTCCCGCCTGGCACAACCGCCAGATGTTGGTTCTTGCCCGTATCCACCTTGACGTTCGTGCGCGGCACAATGGCTGTCTGGCCATTGGAAAAGGGGCCGGGTTGAGAGACCTGAGGAGTTTCGGTCACTTGTACGGTCAGATTTCCCTGTGCCACGGCAACCGTGCTGATCCGGACATCCGCACCCATGATGATAGTTCCGCTGGCCTCATCGACCACCACCTTGGCAGGCGTATCAGGCGTCACCAGAAGATCGCCGATTCGCGAAAGTGTAGGCACAGGATCATGGCTGCTCAGATCCAGCAGGACCGTCCGCGGATCCTGAACATTCGCAATCGGCCCGAAGGTCCGGTTGATGATCGCCGCGATCCGACTCGCCGTCGTGAAATCAGGATTCCGCAGGCTCAGATGCAGGTTGGCACGATGGCTGAGGTCGAAAGGAACCTCCCGTTCGACAATACCACCATTCGCAATATGTCCGCTCGTTGGCACATTACGGGTGATGGATGCAGCCGCACCGCGCGCTGAAAAAGCGTTTGTCGCTAACGATCCCTGAGCCACGGCATAAACCTCACCATCAGCCGCCATCAAGGGCGTAACCAGCAGCGTGCCTCCTGTAAGAGAAGATGCATCGCCCGCAGCAGACACCGTTACGTCAATTCGGTTTCCACCATGCGCAAAAGCCGGGAGATCTGCTGTCACCATGACTGCGGCAACGTCATGTGTCTGAAGCTGGGTTTCCTGGTCGCGGATATTGACGCCTAGCCGATTCAGCATCGAAATCAGCGTTTCGCGCGTAAAAATCGTATTGGTGAGTCGGTCGCCGGTACCATTCAGTCCCACGACAAGACCGTAACCGATCAACTGGTTGCTTCGCACACCTTCCATATCTGTGATGTCCTTGATGCGGACACTGGCTGCCAGAGCGAAACCTGGCAGGAGAAGCAATCCAACACAGACGAACGCGGTAAGCCGCTGCATCAGGAGGCGGAAAGATGACGGAGATCGCAAAATAAAACGCATGGGTGACAGGGGGTATCCTGATGCCTGCTAGACAGGTCTGGGGGTCTCAGGTGTTGAGGATGGCCTTACAGGGTAAAGAAACCCCTAACGGAGACGCAGATTTCCGCGCTTTCCGAGAGACAGGCAAAGCATCTTCGGGGTTGGCGGATGCGCCTTCGGTAGTTATAAGCCGCGCGTTATCGCCTGCGGCTGTTAGAAGCGGACGTCGGCGGATCAGCCAGGGATTGGATGCGCATGATTACGCTGCCGCCGGATTATAGGCCTTCCGACAACGAAGAGTTCATGAACCCGCTTCAGGTCGAGTACTTCAGGCAGAAACTTCTGCGCTGGCGTGTCGATCTTCTGAAAGAAGCCGATGGAACACTTGCGAGTCTCTCGGAAGGTGGAATCCATGAATCCGACATTACCGACCGCGCCAGCGTCGAGACGGATCGGGCGTTCGAACTTCGGACCCGTGACCGGGCACGCAAACTGATCACCAAGATCAATATGGCGCTCGAACGTATCGAGGATGGAAGCTACGGCTTTTGCGAAGAGACCGGAGAACCGATCGGCCTGAAACGGCTCGAAGCCCGCCCGATCGCCACAATGTCCATCGACGCACAGGAGCGTCATGAGCGGATGGAAAAAGTCCACCGCGACGATTAAGGCTTGCGCTTGGCGCGCTGACCCGTTACGAAGCGCGCCAAGGCAACGGTATGCTGCTGTAGCTCAGTGGTAGAGCACTCCCTTGGTAAGGGAGAGGTCGACAGTTCAATCCTGTCCAGCAGCACCATTTTTCCTTATTTTCCAAAAAATCCATAATACGACGCAAATCGTATTAAGCGTGATGTAAAATATCGTTTTTTCAGATATTAGAAGTCATGAAGTCTGACCTTGCATGGTCCTGCATTGAACTCTCCTAAAATCAAAAATCAATCCGGCGAAAATCCCCGATATTTTTCGTTGTCCCGATTGACAGAATTTTCTTCTAGGTGCGCGCAATTCTCTCTCCCTATGAACAGACTTCCCCAAGACGGGGACAAGAATGAACACATATTGCAAAGCCGCCTTCCGAGGCGGTTTTTTTATGCCTGGAGATCTTATGCACCAGACTTCCCGCTGGACCATTGCCGATGCCCTGAAGGTTCATGCCGATGATCCTACGACGACCATGCCTGTTATCGCGGCTGACTTTCCCACAATGTCGGAAAGCGTCATGATCTGGGATACGGGTGCACTTCGTGACATCAACATGAATTCTGTCACCGTAAATGGATGGCATGTCATCTGGTCTCTGGCAGCAGACAAAATCGATCTGACCAACGCAAATATTGCAGCCGAATGGGCCAATCGAAACAATACTGCCTATATCGGTTTCTGGTATTCAAAGACCGGAAATGGGTCTGACTGGATCTGGGGCGGCCGACTTCTTCAGAAATCTGCAGATCTTCGCCCTTGGGAGTGGTCCGGCAATCTCGTCATGCGTGAAGGCAGCGAGAACACGGTCGACATGTTCTATACATCATGCGGCCCAGTGAATAACGACTTTGAAAGTGTTATTGCCGTCAGTACCGGCCAGATCCACACTGATGACCAGAAAGTCTGGTTCACCGGTTTTGATACGACGGTCGATATGTTCGATGCGGACGGCGTTCATGAGGCCAACGAAGCGGAAGACCCGTATTTTGATTTCCGCGACCCCTGCCCTTTCCTCAATCCGGACGACGGGCGAGTCTATTGCGTTTACGAGACGAATGTTGCCGGCATACGCGGCCAGTTTGTGATCGGCGCCAATGAAACCGGCCCCATTCCGCCCAACTATACCGTGGATCCGGGCGCAGGTTACGGCGCAGCATCCATCGGGCTGGCCATTCTGGACGACGGCGCCTACGAAGCAGGCGACTTCTCACGCGCCCGCTGGACGCAACTGGGACCAATCGTGTCGGCACTGGGCGTGAATGATCAGACAGAGCGTCCGCATGTCGTGTTTCAGAACGGCAAGCTGTATCTGTTCACGATCAGCCATCACTCCACCTATTCAGGCAATCTTCAGGGGCCGGATGGTGTTTATGGCTTCGTGTCCGATAATGGACTTGCGGGTCCGTTCAGGCCGATGAATGCGTCCGGGCTTGTGCTGGGTAACCCTTCGAGCCAGCCATATTCGACGTATTCACATTTCGTGGATGCTCAGGGGTATGTGCAGTCCTTCATCGACCACGTTCCTACCCCGACGGCTACCGATCCGAACGCCGTCCGGATTGGCGCCACACTGGCACCGACCGTTAAGCTCGTTCTGGACGACGACCGCTCCTACCTCACCGAAATTCATAATTACGGGGAAATTTTTGCACAACGTGCTTGGCCGGCTACTGCGGCGGGTTGAGGCATTCAAACAGGACGGGGAGCATCGTCGGCGGCTCCCCGCCTTTTTTGTTGATCAGGAATACTTCGAGTCGCCCGTATGAAAAAAGCCGCCCTCCCGAAGAAGATGCGGCTTTTTTTCATCATTATCGGGACTGTACTCAGTCGCGGCGATCGCGGATTTTAACGTAGGCGATCGCGGCATGCTCGGCGCAGTATGGTTTTCCGGGAAGCGGTGTCGCCCCGCAGAAATGAAAGCCTGGTGTCCCGGGATCGCCAATCGGCCAGCAGCACGAAGGACCGCGTCGCGTAGGACGGTCGATGCCAGCTGTCGAAAAGCGCGGCGGCACGGCTGGACGGGGCGCGGGAGCGACACGGGGCTCTGGTTTGGGGGGCGTGATGGGAGCCTCCCTGTGAGGCGCAGCAGCAACAGCCTCTTTCTGAACCGGAGAGACGACACGGGCCGCCGCGACAGGCTGGACAGGAGCCTTGGGGGCTTCCGGAGCCGAAGGGGCCTTACGGGCAGGCGTTTCGGCAGTTTTTTCCACAACGCCTGAGGCAGCCTTTGCCGGAGCAGCCTCCTTACCATCGGTGAACAGGTCCGATCCGGCAGCCTCTACGACCTTTGCCTTGGAGGGGCTTTTGCGACGGGGGGCGGCTTCGGTCGTTCCTGCTTCACCATCCGCGGCCTTGCGATTACGGATGGGAGACGGGCGGGGAGGCAGGCCCAGACGATGGGCCTTGCCGACAACGGCATTCTTGGTGATGGAGAGCTGGCGGCCGATTTCGGCGGTCGAAAGTCCCTGACTCCACAGATCGCGAAGTCTGGCGATCGTCTCGTCCGTCCACTCCATATGTTCGTTTCCCTGTCCCGCTTCGGTGCCTGACGTGGCCCGATATGCTGTTGATTTACAGTCCCGGCCCATCGGACCCGAAACATCTTCGGGAGGCTTCTTACCAGAAACTCCCCGCCGCGTCGAAGGCGGTTCTTATGCGACCGTTTCCGCCACGCGCTGAAGCTCCACAAGACCGTTCACGACGGCCAGCGCAATCTCGCCGCGCACCAGCGCCTGGGCATCCAGTCCGAAGAGTTCGCGACGCCAGCCGCGCAGGGCGCCAACATCGGTCTCTCCAAGAGCAATCAGATCCAGATCCTCCGAAGAGGCGACCAGACGGGGGGCCACCTTATGCTCCTCGCATTTGGCAGCCAGCAGGACCCGCAGAAGCGCGACAAGGGCGGCGGAAGGGCGCGCCCGTTCGGATTTCGACGGCGCTTTCGGAAGTTCGGATTCCGGGCATTCCTGAGCGGTGCAGATGGCCTCAAGCAACCCTTTGCCCATCTTGCCCTCGGCAAACCCACGGGTCACGCCACGGATACGGGAAAGCGCTTCAACCGTATCCGGATGAACGGCTGCGATTTCCAGCAGGCTTTCATCGCGAATGACGCGCTGACGAGGAATATCGGCGTTCTGCGCTTCCTGCTCACGCCAAGCGGCCACTTCGCGCAGAATGGCCAGCATCCGGCGGTTGCTCGTGCGGGCTTTCAGCTTTTCCCACAGACGGCGGGGATCAGGGCGGAACGTCTTTTCTTCGGTCAGGACGGCCTGTTCGGAGTCGGCCCAGTGCAGACGGCCCTGCTCAGCAAGCTGTTTGCGCAGGGCCTCATAGACCGTGCGCAGATGGGTCACGTCGGCGGCGGCATAGGCAATCTGTGCATTGCTGAGCGGACGGGCCGACCAGTCGCTGAAACGATGCGCCTTGTCGATGCTACGCCCTGTAATCGCGCCCACCAGACTGTCATACCCGACCTGATCGCCAAAGCCGGCCACCATGGCGGCAACCTGCGTGTCGAAAACCGAAGCTGGAAGACGGTCGAAAATATGAAGGAAAATCTCAAGGTCCTGCCGCGCGGCGTGGAAAACCTTGATGCAGTCCGGCTTGGCCAGAAGATCACCGAGCGGCGCAAGATCAATGCCGGGAGCGAGCGTGTCGATCAGGACAACGTCTTCGGTTCCCGCCAACTGAACGAGGCAGAGCTCCGGCCAGTAGGTTTTTTCCCGGACGAACTCCGTATCGATGGTGACGAAAGGCTCGTGCTGCAGTTTTTCGCAGATACGGGCCACTTCCTCACTGGAGGTCAGGAGAACGGGGGTCGGGAAGGTCGGAGCTTTCGAGCGCATGACACGATCCTACACAAAGCGCAGGATCGTGACCACGCCCCTCACGTCCTTCCCTCACCCGTTTTCCGGGCTTCTCAGGGGAAAACGATCAGAGAGACTGGTCGATCCATGCCTTGAGCTGGCTCTTGGGCAGAGCGCCCATCTGCTGCGCGACCGGCTTGCCATCCTTGAAGACGATCAACGTCGGGATGCTACGGACACCATACTTGGTCGGGGCTTCGGGATTGGAGTCGATGTTGACCTTCGCAACCTTCAGGCGGCCCTGATACTCGGCGCCGATTTCTTCAAGCGCCGGTGCGATCATCTTGCACGGGCCGCACCATTCCGCCCAGAAATCAACCAGAACCGGACCTTCGGATTTCAGGACGTCTGCGTCGAAGCTGCTGTCGCTGACGGCAACGGTGTTTGCGCTCATGGGTATGTTCCTTATGACGAATGAAGTTTCTGCAAAACGATATCGGCTGCCGTGCCCCTCACCGCAAGGGGGCTTTTGATCTGCATCAAAATCAAGACCGCACCTGATCCAGCAGAGTGGTCGGGAGTGTGACAACGGCTGGCCCTTCCGTCCAGACCAGCGAACAGTGAATGTCGTAGCCCGGATGAAGTTGCGCCAGCACGGCACGATAAGCCGCCATCTGACGCAGATAGACGACGGGCGTGCGATCGGCGCGAAGCTGCGGATTACGGTTCGTTTTGTAATCGCAGATCCAGATCTGCTTGTCCCCGATCCGCAGACGATCAACCTGCCCGAGCACGACACGCCCATCACTGACGCCCGAAATCGGCTGCTCGGCACGGCTTCCGGGCGCAAAGAGCGGAGCGAGTTCCGGGTGAGAGAGAACGCCGAGGACCTGCTGGGCCAGACGATGGATTTCCGGCTCCGTCAGTCCAAGAGCCCGACGGGACAGCCAGCGCAGCGCCACCGCTTCACGCTCTGCCGCCAGGGTTTCCGGCAGAAGCTGAAGCAGACGGTGAATCATGGTGCCGCGTCGCATGGCCTGTTCGCGGACCGGCGTGGAGCGACCGGCCAGAAGCTCCAGCGGGGAACGGGCCGCGGGGAGTTCGCCGAACTCGGCCCCATCCGGACGGCTGGGCGCGAGCGGACGCGTCATGGCATCTTCACGCTGGGCAATGAAGGGCTTCCAGTCCGGAGCGCGACCCATCCAGTCTGGCAGCGTCGCACAGGGCGGTTCTGCATCTTCGGCCCGGAAAGCAACCGGCGTGAGTGTGCGCTCCTCTTCCAGCACAAGCCGTTCGCCGTCCCAACCAAGATCCAGAGATTCCGAGCGGGCATTGGCCAGTTGGCGGAACCCGGCCTCGCACTGCCGGTACCAGCTTGTCTCGACGGGCTCGCGCTTACCCGCCGCGCCACAGATCACCAGCCAATCACTGGCACGGGTAAGAGCGACGTAAAGCAGGCGGTTGCTTTCAGCCCGCGCTTTCTCGGCATCCCGTTCGGACAGAGCAGCCGTGATGTCCGTGCCCATGTCCTTTTTCGGAACCCAGAGCGGAAGTTCGAACGCTCCTGCCTCTTCCCAAAGGAAATCGCTGCCGGGCGGCGGCTTGGACAGCGTATCCGGCATGACGACCAGACGCGCCTGAAGCCCTTTGGAGCCATGAACCGTCATAACCCGGACGGCTCCCAGATCGCTCTCGGCCTCGCGCTTGCTGGTAATCTCGCTGGCTTCGAGCCAGTGAAGGAAACCCTGAAGCGACGGCGGATGCAGCCCCTCATAGCGCAGGGCTGCCGTCAGCAGTTCGTCCACCGGCTCGGCCGCTTCCGGCCCCAAACGACGCAGCAGCCGCGTGCGGCCACCATGCTGGCCCAGCGTTTCCGCCAGCAGACGATAAGGAGAGGCATAATCGACGCGCGCATAAAGCGTGGACAGCATTTCCCACGCCGCCCGCCAGTCCTCCCGTTCCCGATGCCGTTCGCGCAAAACGGTCCAGAGCGGCTGGCCTTTCGGACCGAGGGCATGGGTTGTGCCGTTACGGGTCGCGAGCGCCATCAACGAGTCGTCCGTCAGGCCGCCGAGCGGGGATGTGAGAACGGACGCGAGCGTCAGGTCATCCTGCGGCAGGAGAAGCGCCGCACAGAGCGTCATGAGATCGCGGACCGCGACCTGCTGCGTCAGCCCGACGCGGACCAGCGTTGCGACCGGCACATTGCGCGATTTCAGCGCCCGGATCAGCGAACGCAGGAACGGCGAGCGCCGGGGCACGAGGATCAGCACGTCCCCAGCCGTCAGAGGCGCCTGCCCCGGCTGCGGGGGACGCCCGATCTGCCGGTCAATCCATTCCGCAAGCGCTTCGGCGAGGCGTTGGGGCGCGCTTCGCTGTCCGGTATTGGCGGAAGGCGCGCGCCAGGGCGTCAGGCCCTCATCATCGTCTTCGCCCTGAACGACGGGAACGAGCGGCCAGAGTTCCACACGCCCCCCCTGCCCCGGACGCGCCGAGACATGCGGGCGAAGCGTCTTTTCGCCTTCCTGCAACAGGCCATGCGCCGCCAGAGGCTGGGAAAACACCGCATCCACGAACGACAGAACAGGTGGAACCGAACGGAAAGACACGTTCAGTTCCGGATCACGCCACAGCAGCCCGGCATTGCGAACCCGGTCCGCAAACTCGGTCCGCCAGCGATGGAACTCCTCCGGCTGGGCGCCCTGAAACCCGTAAATCGACTGCTTATAATCGCCGACCGCAAAGATGGTGCGCGGACGCGGCCCTACCTCCCACGCCCCTTCCCCCGCAAAAAACTCGGACGTCAGCGCGCCGGCGATTTCCCATTGTAGGCCGGAATTGTCCTGAACTTCATCCAGCAACAGATGGTCGATGCCACCATCAAGCTTGTAGAGCACCCAAGCCGCACCCGGGTCGCGCAGAAGGTTGCGGGTCTCCTGAATGAGATCGTTGTAATCCACCAGACCACGGGCGGATTTTCCGTCCTGAAACGCCGTCAGCATGGGCGCGGTCAGACCGAGCAGCGCACGGTTCAGGAGCACCAGACGCAGGCTTTTAAGGCGGGTCTGAAGATCAAGGAGACGCTGCGCCTCCTCTTCCAGAAGCGGTGCAATCCACGGGACAGCGGCCTGCGCCGCCTTGCCGACGATACCGTTCACCTTGCGCGGGCCACCATCTTTCGTCAGCAGGCATTGCGTCCACCCTGTTGGCACACGCTCACCCGGTTCCGTCCCGAGCCAGTCCAGCATCTGTTCAATAAAAATACGGCCGGACACCGTCGCGCTCCCAAGCGCGTCGCGCAGCCCAGCGCGAAGATCCTCCTCTTTCGGTGGACGACAGGCGAGGTTTTCAAGATCCTCAATGCCCTCCTGCCCGGCTTTCAGGGCCTTGCGATAGGCGCTGACCACACTGTCCGGCAGGGTCGCCCAGCGCTCCAGCAGCGGCCGGGCGCGACTTTCCTCCATGTTCAGCGTGCGGATGCGCCTGAAGAAATCGTCCAGCCCCACCGTTCCGGCCACATCGGCCGCAAGCTCCGGTGCGCGGGCCAGACCGTCTTCCATCGCCTCGCGCAGGGCCAGCGTCGTGTCGGTCTCTTCCATCAGCGTGAAATGCGGATCGACCGAGGCCTCCAGCGGAAACCGCCGCAATAGCGACTGACAGAACGCATGGATCGTCTCGATCCGCAGGCCCCCTGGAAGATCCAGAACACACAGGAATAGTGCCCGCGCCCGCGCCCGGGTCTCGTCCGTATTGGGAACGTCGAGGCTTTCAAGCTCCGCCCCCAGCGTCTCATCCGGCAGCGAGACCCAGCGTCCCAGCTTCTGCTGAAGCCGGTTGGCCATCTCGGCGGCAGCGGCCTTGGTGTAGGTCAGACACAGGATGCGCGAAGGATGCGCACCATCGGCCAGAACGGTACCCCCATCGTCGGTCTGCACATAAAGCGGCAGCATGAGCCGCAGCAGACGGTCGATCAGCAGCTTGGTCTTGCCCGACCCCGCCGAAGCCGAGACGAACACAGAAGCACGCGGATCAGACGCCTGACGCTGCGTGCGGTCGGCAGCGGCGATGACTTCGTCACGGGTGACAGGGCGGGAAACGGGAGGCATGTCGTTCATTCGCCCTCTCCTTCCGCATAGGCCGCGCGCCATTCATCCACGCGCGCAAGCTGCGCGTAGTCGGTATAGCGCGGGACGTGCCCGGCCCAGGGCTGGGAGCGGTAAGGCTGATCGGGATTGTCGTATTCGTCCACGAGGGTCCGGAGCTTTTCCATCGCCCCGGCAATCAGGGTCGGCGCATCCGTATGAGAGCGTGAGCCCGGCACTTCGCTTTCCTTTCCTGGATCGTCACCGCCGGTAAGGTGCCAGTAGAGCAGTTTCTTCGTCTCCACAGCCGGAACGTCCCTGAACGCCCCCTTCGCCAGAAGCGCTCCTTCCAGCACAAGCTGGACAGACCAGCCTTCCGCGACATTTTTGCCGCTGGGCGGCTGGCCGGTTTTGTAATCGAAGACCGTCGCCAGACCATCAGCCCCGATATCAATCCGGTCCGCACGGCCCCGCAACTCGAACGGCGCGAAAGCGGCTTCAAGACGGAAAGACGCCGTGACTTCCACGAACCGTCCCTGCGCAGGGCCGCTTTCTTCCATGTCCGACCGGTAAGCGGCTTCCTTTTCCGCCACCCAGTCTGCAATCCGCGCCAAACGCGGGCCCCACCAGTTCACAAGGGCCGGACGCATATTGGCCTTCACCAGTTCCTCGGCAAAGACGCGGCGCAGAATAATGCTCGCATTGGCAGGCCAGCGCGCGGGGAAGTCCCGCAGGACGCGCTCCATCGCCTCATGCACGATCATGCCGAAATCGGCGTGTTCCGCGCCTTCCTCCAGCGGCTTGAGCGCCCGGAGCTTCAGGACATGCTTGGCGTAGATCGCATATGGGTCCTGCATCCACGTCTCGATCTCGGTGATGCTCAGACCGCGCGGACGCAGGGCGACGGGCGGACGCGGCTCGGGTGGCGCAACGGCTTCGGCGCCCGCGAGCGGCTGATCCAGACAGCGCTGCCAGTCCAGCGCGGGATGCACTGGCAGGCTCTGCGACCGGCCGCCAAGAAACGCCTCCATCCGCACCATCCAGCGCGCCGGAACGCCCGGCGCACCCTCCCGCCGGGCCGAACTGGCGAACACAGCCTCCTT
Source organism: Gluconobacter sp. Dm-44 (assembly GCF_018256175.1). NCBI lineage: Bacteria > Pseudomonadati > Pseudomonadota > Alphaproteobacteria > Acetobacterales > Acetobacteraceae > Gluconobacter > Gluconobacter sp. Dm-44. The sequence continues at coordinate 108,230 of NZ_JAERLZ010000004.1, forward strand.
CGACGCCAGAATGGTCGAAACGAAATCATGCGCGCTCACGCCCGTCTGCCGTTCTGGAGAGGGCAGCCCGACCCGCACACGCATCGGACGGCTCAGCCAAGGGCCCGGATCGGTCGCAGGCGGCCAGACGCCTTCGTTCAGCCCGCCCAGCACCACGACATCGAACGCCAGAAGCCGCGCTTCCAGCACACCAAGGATCGAAACACGCGGATGCGACAGTTCCACACCGCCCCGATGCGCGCGCAGACCCGTCAGCATCTGCCCGGCCATGGACGTATTGAGAAACGAATCCAGATGCGTCAGGCGCTGCGGCGGGAGAATACCGGTATTGACGATCAGTGCCGCCAGATGCCGCGACAGCGCCTCCCCATCTTCGCCCAACCACAAACGCGCCCCGGGATGACGCGGCTCCTCTTCCGGCGCATCCAGCTCTTCCGCCGTGGCCGCCAGAGCCTCCGCCGTATGGATCAGGCGTTCGAGCAGTTCCGGCAGGGGAATTGCGCCCTCGATAGAGAGAAGCGGATCAAAGGCCCGCTCGATCCGCGCGATGAAGGCGGCGGGGCCTTCCGGCTCGTCCGGAGCGTCAGCGCTGGCCCCGTGATCGGGGGCATGTTTCTTGTCAGTGTATTCCCGCAGCGCGGCTTTGAGCCCCGCGATCCCCGGCGCAGGGGCGGGTCCACGCAGCAGGAGCCGTTCCAGCCGTCGGGCGGAAGCGTGACAGTCGCCCGGCGTGCGCCCCAGAGCGGCGAGCGGGTGTTTCAGAACAGACAGCAGCGCAACGGGAGAAAGCTGCGCTTCGGCAGCGCTCGCGATCAGACGCAGAAACACGGCAGCAGGGGTCTGGGACAGGGACTCGCCCGCACTGTCATCGGCATGGATGCCGAAACGCAGAAGCTCGGTCCCCACGCGCTGTGCCAGCGCCCGGTCCGGCGTGACGAGGGCGCAGGTTTTTCCGGCTTCGGACACGACATCGCGCAGGATCAGGGCAATGGCTTGCGCCTCCTGCTGCTGGTCCTGCGCGGGAAGGATGGACAGTCTGTCGATACCGCGCAGGCGGCTGTCCTGCCCCCAATGGGCAATGCCCTGCTCTGGCAGCAGCACTTCGCGCAACATCAGCTCACGCCCGCGATCACGTCCGCCATCCCAGTCCGCCAGTTCTTCCCGGGACAGCTCCAGATCCGTCAGGATTTCCTTCAGACCCGCCTGCGGGTGTGAAGGCGGCAGGGCAGCCCAGATCTCGTCCGACATACCCAGATCCACACCCGGCAGAATCACAAGCCCGGCAGGAAGTCGGGCCACCACGGCCAGAACGTCCGATACCGCCGCCGATCCATCTGCGAATCCCACGCCCCAAACGGGCGTCAGCGGCGGCTTTTCCGCCCAGGCGCGGGCCTGCGCCTTCAGCCGTGCAATCTGCCGCGCCACCGGGTTGCACAGCCCCTCTTCCTCCAGCCATTTCGGCCAGATAGCAGTGACGATTTCCAGAAATTTCAACGTCTGCTGCCAGTGATCGGAAAAGCGCTCCTCCACCGCGTCCGGCAGGCGCTCAGCCAGATCCACACCGCTGCGTTCGGCCTCGTCCATCAGGTCCGCCAGTGCCTTGGCAAGCGGCCAGGCCCGGTCGATTCCCTTGGTGCTGTCCACACCAACACTCACAAGCGGCGTCTGAAGGATCAGCATCGACAGCACGGCCAGACGCCTCTGCGGCTCCACCGCCGGGGGCAACATGACGTCGATCCCGATAGAGGCCAGCGCGTCCTCGTCCACGTCATTGATGGCGACGATGCGCGGCAGAAGTGCGGCCTGCTTGTCCAGAACCCGCAGGAAGGCTTCCATCAGTGCACGGCCCGCGCGGCGGCTGGGAACGAGGATCAGGCCCGGACCATCCGTTTGGGCGGCCGGATCGCGATTCAGCCATTCCCGCGCCACACGATCCAGAAACGGCTCCGTGCCCGCAATGGTAACGACGCCGCTCATGGCTTCAGTCCTGTCAGCCGACCATCGGGCCAGCCCGTCAGGTCGACAAGGCGCGAGTCCTCGGTCTTGCCGGGGGAGAATGTGAGATGCAGCGCGCCTTCCGGCAGCAGGTCTTCGGCCCGCTCTGGCCATTCGACCAGCATGATGCCTTCGCATGCCTCGTCCCATGCCAGTTCATGCAACGCATCCGGCCCGTCCAGCCGCCACAGATCATAATGGTAGGCCGCGCCCTTCGGCGTCTCGTATGGCTGGACAAGCGCAAAGCTGGGGCTGGGAACTTCCATCTGCGGATCCCGGGCCAAATGGCGCAGGAAGGCCCGGGAGAATGTACTTTTCCCCGCCCCCAGACCACCCGAAAGCGCAAGGCAGTCTCCGGGCGCACAACGGTCGGCAATCAGGGCCGCCAGAGTTTCGGTCGCAAGCTGGTCATCAAGGCGTATCTGCATGCCGCCAATGTGGACCCGACTGCCCGGTGCCAGCAAGGGCGTTCGGAGCCCGTTCAGCGACCACCGTTCCGAAGAAGATCCATCCACCGCGCCATGACGGCCTCTTCCTGAAACGCGGCGGCCCGCAGCCGGGAGGCGACCGACATGGCCTGACGCTGTTCGGGCGCGCGCATCAACTCCAACAGGGCAACGGCCAGGGCCTCCGGCTCTTCCGGCGGGACGAGCAATCCGGTCTCGCCGTCGCGCACGATTTCCGCAGGCCCCGTCTCGCAGTCGAACGCCACCACCGGCACCCCCGCCGACAGGGCCTCAAGCAGCACCATCGGCAACCCCTCATAACGCGAAGAGGCCACGAACAGGGCGGCACGGGCGTAGTCGGCATCAATGCTCCCGGTTGCAGGCGCAATCGTCATACGATGCAATCCTTCCGCCTGTTGCAGCAGAGCGTCCCGGTCCGGCCCATCCCCCCGGATCAAGAGAGTCCAGCCTGCGCTCGCCGGGTCCTGCTCGACGATCCGCCAAGCCCGCAGCAACAGGTCATAACCCTTCTGCTCTGTCAGTCGTCCCGCCGCCAGAACCAGCCGGGAGTCTGGTGGATAGGGGCTATCCGTCACAGGAGGCGCCATGTTCGGAATAGCCGTCAGCCGAGCACGAACCGTCGTCCCCTCTCGCCACAACGCTATGTCCCGCTGCGTCAGAACAACCACATCATCGGCCCAGCGCGCGGCAATCTGCCGTCCCCAGACACGCTTGCGGCGATTGAGCGTCACGTTGAAGTTGAAATGCTCCCACACCACGCAGCGCACACCCGCCAGCTTCGCAGCAGCCACGCCGTAAAGCGCATGGGTGGACTCCACGACCACCAGCGTGTCGATCTTCTCCTGTTTCAGGAAACGCGACAGGCGCCAGACGATCCGGAACCACGAATTGAAAATCTTTACCGGTCGGTCGAACAGCGCGGTCAGGGAAATGTCAGGAGACAGGGGAAAGGCCGGAACGCCCGCGCCGACCAGTTCCACCACCCGCACGTCGCACCCCTGACGGACCAGTCCGTTCATGACGGCACAGGCTGAACGCTCGGTCCCGCCGAGGCCCTTCAGGTCCTGAATTACAAACGTATATCGTACGTTCAATGCCCTACCCCAAGCCCTTCAAACCGATTATGAAACAGATCATGACGACTGCACCCCACACCCTCAACACCGATGTCGCAATTGTCGGCGCCGGTCCGACCGCCCTCTTTGCCGCGTTCGAATGTGGCATGCTCAAACTGTCCTGCGTCCTGATCGACGCCCTCGACAGTGTCGGCGGACAATGTGCGGCGCTCTATCCGGAAAAACCGATCTACGACATTCCGGCCCATCCCGCCATCGAAGGCGGCGCCCTGATCGAGGCCCTCGAACAGCAGATCGCCCCGTTCGACGTGCCCCGCCTGTTGGGTTCGCGGGTCGAAACGCTGGAAGGGCACCGCGGAGACTTCACGCTGAAAACCGCACGCGGCGACATTATCCGTGCCAAGGCCGTCATCATCGCCGCCGGTGCTGGTGCGTTCGGGCCGAACCGTCCGCCGCTCGACGGGCTCGAAGCCTATGAGCGCACAGGCGCGGTGCAGTATTACGTCAAGAAACGCGCCGATTTCACAGGCAAGCGCGTCGTGGTCGCAGGCGGCGGCGATTCCGCGCTGGACTGGGCGCTGTCCCTCTCCGATGTCGCCGAGAAAATCTATCTGCTACATCGCCGGGACCGATTCCGTGGCGCCCCCGAGACACTGTCTCGTATCGAACAGCAGATTGAGGCCGGGAAGATCGAGAAGGTTGTGCCCTATCAACTCCATGCCCTGCACGGCACGGACGGCGTGCTTTCGAGCGTGGAAGTCACCACCCTTGAAGGTGCATCACGCCATATCGAAGCCGATGCGCTTCTGCCGTTCTATGGCCTGTCCACCGATCTGGGGCCGATTGCGCTTTGGGGGCTGGACACGCATCGCAACACCGTCCCCGTCACCCCGGCCACGCTGGAAAGCAGCACGCCGGGCATTTTCGCGATCGGGGACGTGGCGACCTATCCGGGCAAGCTGAAGCTGATCCTTCAGGGCTTCTCCGAAGGCGCCATGGCAGCTCATGCCATTCATGCCATCGTTCATCCCGACACGGCCCTCCACTTCGAATATTCGACCAGCAAGGGCGTTCCGGGCTAACGCAACGGGGCAGCATTTTTCGTGGCGCTGAGCCGATCACGGTCAGTTCAGGGCGGTTCTACAGACGACAACACAGCAGGACAGATATGAAAGTCATCGTCATGGGCGCCGGAGTGATCGGCGTTACAACGGCCTGGTATCTCGCTCAGGAAGGCCATGAAGTCGAAGTGATCGACCGCCAGCCGGGTGTGGGTCTGGAGACGTCTTTTGCGAATGCAGGACAGGTTTCTCCCGGCTATTCAACCCCCTGGGCCATGCCGGGCCTGCCGCTCAAGGCCGCCAAATGGATGTTCGAGAAGCACAGCCCGCTCGTCGTGCGCCCGCGCTTCGATACGGCCATGTTCCGCTTCATGGGCGAACTGCTCATGAATTGCACGGAAAAGGCCTATGACATCAACAAGGGCCGGATGCTGCGGATTGCGGAATATGCCCGCGACCGTCTGGACGCCCTGCGCGCCGAGACCGGCATCACCTATGACGGCGCCCAGAAAGGCCTGATCCAGCTTTTCCGCACGGACAGTCAGGTCGAATACGCCGCTGAAGATATGCGCCTGCTGGCGGAAAGCGGCGTCGAGCACAAGCTGCTGACCGTGGACGAGATTCTCGCCCGCGAGCCCGGCCTCGCCCATGCCCGACACCTGCTCAAGGCCGGTCTGCTTCTGCCGGGCGACCAGACGGGCGATGCCCATCTCTTTACGCGCCGTCTGGCCAAGATGGCCGAGGAAAAAGGTGTGAAGTTCCATCTCGGCGTCACGATCGAGGCTCTGGAAGCCGCCAGCGACGCCATCGTCAGCATCCGCACCAGCGCAGGCCGCATGACGGCGGACCGCTATGTTCTGGCGCTCGGCAGCTATTCTCCGCGCTTCCTCAAGCCGCTGGAACTGCGTCTGCCGATCTATCCGGTCAAGGGCTACTCCCTGACCATGCCGATCACGGACGAAAGCCGCGCCCCCGTCTCGACCGTCAATGACGAGACGTACAAGGTCGCCATCACGCGTCTGGGGGATCGCATCCGCATCGGCGGCACGGCAGAGCTGAACGGCTTCAACCTGCGCCTCAGCCCGGATCGTCGCGAGACGCTGGAACTGTCCTTCAGCGAAATGTATGGCGGCGGGGACCTGTCGTCCGCGAAATACTGGACCGGCCTGCGCCCCTGCACGCCGGACGGCACGCCGATCGTTGGCCCTTCCCCGCGTTACGGCAATCTGTGGCTCAACACCGGCCACGGCACGCTGGGCTGGACTATGACCGCAGGCTCCGGCCAGATCGTCGCGGACCAGATCTCCGGCCGTCAGACCGCCATTCCGTCGCTCGATCTGTCGCTCGACCGCTACTGATACGTTCCGTCCGTAAGCCAGCACGGTTTACGGACGCTCCAGAACACAAAAAAAGGGGTCTGCCATGAGCAGACCCCCTTTTTGCTTTCCGCAGGTCTTCAAAAGAACCGCAGAAGATACTTAGTTGGACGGTGCAGCGTCTTCAGTCGGCGCGGCATCCGTCGCAGCGGACGTCTTCTTGTGGTGCTTGTGCTTGTGGTGGTGCTTCTTGCCGGAATGCTTCTTCTTAGGCGTCTCGGCTTCGGCAGCCGGAGCAGCTTCAGCGGGAGCGGCCGGGGCAGCAACTGCGGGAGCCGGGGCAGTCTGAGCTTCAGCGGCAGGTGCAGCAGGTGCTGCCGTCGTAGCAGGATCGGCGAATGCCGGAGCGGCCGTCAGAGCCAGAGCAGAAACGGCGGCGATCAGGGACAGATTGAAAAGGCGCATCTGGAAACGAGGCTCCATAACAGAATAAAGACCGATCACATTCAGACGGTCTGAAGTGGTCTCATCCATAACGTTATCATTCCCGCGCCATACGGTCGCGCATTAACTTTATGAAATTTCAGTCTCTTGCGCGTGTAACGTGCGAATACGCCTCAATTCAGACAAAGTCCCTCATCGCCCATAGAAAAAGGCGTGTCCCGAACAAACGGAACACGCCTTTTTCTTGAAACCCCGTCCTGAAAGAGACGATTTAGCTTGCGCGAGACTTCGTGGCGCGCTTGCGATCATGCGGGTCCAGATGCAGCTTGCGGATCCGGATGGCAGACGGCGTCACTTCAACCAGCTCATCGTCTTCGATATAGGCGATGGCCTGCTCAAGGCTCATGCGGCGCGGCGGCGTCAGAAGCAGAGCTTCGTCCTTGCCGGAAGCGCGCATGTTGGTCAGCTTCTTTTCGCGGACCGCGTTGATGTCGAGATCGTTCTCACGGGAATGCTCGCCAAGGATCATGCCCATGTAGATCTTCTCGCCAGCATCGACGAACATCGTGCCGCGATCCTGAAGGGAGAACAGCGCGTACTGCGTCGTCGTACCGTCTTCAGCCGAAATCAGCGAGCCGTTACGGCGGCCTTCAATCGTGCCCACATACGGCAGATAGCCGTGGAACAGACGGTTCATGAGGCCCGTACCGCGCGTGTCGGTCAGGAACTCGCCGTGATAGCCGATCAGGCCGCGCGACGGGATCAGGAACGTCAGACGAACCTTTCCGCCACCGGACGGACGCATATCCTGCATGACGCCCTTACGGAGCGACATTTTCTCAACGACAACGCCCGAATACGGCTCGTCCACGTCCACCAGAACTTCTTCGAACGGCTCTTCGCGCTCGCCGGTCTCTTCGTTTTCACGGAACAGAACGCGCGGACGGCCGATCGTCAGCTCGAAGCCTTCACGACGCATCGTCTCGATCAGAACGCCGAGCTGAAGTTCGCCACGACCGGCGACTTCGAAGGCTTCACTTTCCGGGCTTTCCGTCACCTTGATGGCCACGTTGCCTTCGGTTTCCTTGAAGAGACGGTCACGGATCTGGCGCGACGTCACCTTCTTGCCTTCACGACCACCCAGCGGGCCATCGTTGATGCGGAAGGTCATGGACAGGGTCGGCGGATCGACAGGACGCGACGGCAGCGGCTCGTTGATGGATGGGTCGGCAATCGTGTCGGGAATCGTCGCTTCGGACAGACCGGCCACGGCCACGATGTCACCGGCTTCGGCTTCTTCCACAGGCACGCGATCGAGGCCACGGAAGGACAGCAGCTTCGTCAGACGACCGGTTTCAACGATCGTGCCATCCGGACGCAGCACGCGCACCGGCATGTTCACCTTCGCACGGCCCTGATCGATACGACCCGTCAGGATACGGCCCAGGAAGTTATCGCTCTCGAGAATGGTGGAGACCATTCCGAACGGCGCGTCCTTGTCCACGTTCGGCTGCGGCACATGGCGCAGCACGAGGTCGAACAGCGGAGCGAGGTCCTTCTTCGGTCCGTCCAACTCCAGATCGGCCCAGCCCTGACGGCCCGAAGCGTAGAGCATCGGGAAGTCGAGCTGGTGCTCGTCGGCGCCGAGGGAGGCGAACAGATCGAAGATCTCTTCGTGCACTTCGTCCGGACGGGCATCGGAACGGTCAATCTTGTTGACGACGACGATCGGACGGATGCCACGGGCCAGCGCCTTGCCAAGCACGAACTTGGTCTGCGGCAGCGCGCCTTCAGCAGCATCGACGAGGATGATCGCGCCATCCACCATGCTCAGGATACGCTCGACCTCACCGCCGAAATCGGCGTGGCCCGGGGTATCGATGATGTTGATGCGGGTTTCTTTCCACACAACGGACGTGCACTTGGCGAGAATGGTGATGCCACGCTCGCGTTCGAGGTCGTTGCTGTCCATCGCACGATCAGCAACATGCTGATTGTCGCGGAAAGAGCCGGACTGTTTGAGAAGCGCGTCAACCAGCGTGGTCTTGCCATGATCGACGTGCGCGATGATGGCGATATTACGGAGTTCCATGTGGTCTTCCAGACGGGAGGCATCGAAGAGAGGATTTGCGCCGTCTTCTGCACCGAATCCCGCCAATATGCAAACTCTGTCACCGTCTTTTCGTCCTGAAGATGCCTTGAGCCTGCGGGAAAGCTGGGCCACATCTCACAAAACACCGTCCCTTTGAGGAACTCAGACCATGTCCAACCACCAGCCCACTGGTCCCTCCGCCCCCGGAACCGACGCCCTCAGCCAGCTCGGCCGCGCCACCACGACGCCGCAGAGTCCCGAGGAAGCCATTCTCGAGCGCGTCCCCTCCCCGCATCAGGGACGGCAGTATGTGGTGCGCTTCACAGCCCCCGAGTTCACTTCGCTCTGCCCCGTCACGGGACAGCCGGACTTCGCGCATATCGTCATCGACTACATCCCCGGCGAATGGATCGTGGAGAGCAAGTCTCTCAAACTCTTCCTGACCAGCTTCCGCAATCATGGCGCGTTCCATGAAGACTGCTCCATCGCCATTGCCGAGCGTCTGGTGGCGCTGCTCGATCCGCAATGGCTGCGGATCGGGGCGTACTGGTATCCGCGCGGCGGCATCCCCATCGACGTCTTCTGGCAGACGGGCGAGCCGCCGAAGGGCGTGTGGATTCCCGCGCAGGACGTGCCGGGTTATCGCGGTCGCGGCTGAAGCGTGACCGAAGCCGCCGCCATCGCCCGCTCCAACGGCCCTGTGACGCAGGCGCGGCTGGTGGTGGATCTGCAACGCCTCGGCATCCTGCCGGGAATGACGCTGCTAGTTCACACATCCCTGAGCCGGATCGGCTGGGTCTGCGGGGGGGCGCGGACGGTTATCGAAAGCCTGCTGCAGGCGGTCGGTCCGGACGGCACGATCGTCATGCCTGCGCAATCCTGCGAACTGAGCGACCCGGCAGGTTGGTGTGACCCGCCGGTGCCGGAAAGCTGGTGGGAGACGATCCGCACGACCATGCCTCCCTATGATCCGCATCTGACGCCGACGCGGGGCATGGGGCAGATTGCCGAAATTTTCCGGACATGGCCCGGCGTGCAGCGCAGCGCCCATCCGCAGGTTTCCTTCACCGCTGTGGGGCCGCTGTCAGCGGATATTCTGGCGAATCAGCCGATGGACGATCCGTTCGGCATCCGCTCCCCGCTTGCTGCCTTGTCGGATCATAATGCACAGATTTTGATGATCGGGACGGGCTGGGACACCTGTACGGCGCTGCATCTGGCCGAGCGCCTTGCCGATCCTGACGGACCAAAATTTCAGGACGGAACCTGCATCACGGCAAACGGGGAGCGGCGCTGGATCCGCATCAGCCTCCCCGAGACGCAGACGGAGCGGTTCGAACCTTTTGGCGCAAGGCTCGACGGAAACAGCCTGCTCCGCCACGGGCATATCGGTTCGGCGGCCTCACGCCTGTTCCCGCTCGCCCCGGCCATTTGCATGGCCGTGCAGGACTGGAGCAGACAGGAACAGCCGCCGCAGAGCGATCAGTAAGACGCGCTGATCTCGCCAAGGAACATGCGTCCGGCAGACGGCGTGGCGCGGTTGGAGAACAGGCTCTGGTAATTCAGGCGGTTCGCCAGATTATAGCCGTTCATCGCTACCTTCCAATGCTGGTTGAAGCGGTGTGAAATCATGGCGCTGAAATCCAGATTGGCCGGAGCACGGAACTTGTTGGCAGCATCCAGCCACACATGCTCACGCCATGTCAGGCCGCCGCCAAACGTCACGTTGTAAGGCTTGCCTGCGAAGGCGTTATAGGCCGACCACAGCGTTGCCTGATTATGCGGCACATACTGCACGTTCTTTCCACGATTGGCCTTCGTGGCGGAGTAGGTGGTGCTGCTGTCATACAGGGCGTAGGTGGCAGACACGTTCCAACCCGGCAGAATAATACCACCAACGGACAGTTCGAGCCCCTGATTACGCTGTTTGTCGGACGATCCCGTGATTTCGCCCGTTACCGGATCGGCATTCAGCGCATTGCCCTTGTCCAGCCGGAACAGCGACGCCGTCACGCCCAACCGGTCGTGCAGGATGCTGTACTTAGCGCCGAGTTCATAAAGCTGCGCCTTTTCCGGGCTGGCGAACGAGTTGGTACCAGGACGGATGGGCACGGAGCCGTTGGTCACATACATGCCCATCGGCGTCGTGGAATTGGCCCATGTGAAATAATAGGTCTGATGCGAATCCGGCGTCAGAACGAGGCTGGCATTGGGGTTAAACACCCCGCTCACATCATGGAAATGCTGGTCGGGGTTCTTCGCAACATTCCCACCCGTCATGTTGTAGCTCGTCTGCCAGCGGTCCCAGCGGAACCCGCCCTTGAGGGACAGCCAGTTCGTGAACCAGATCTGGTCGAACAGGAACAGCCCGGTGTCGAACCCGTATCCGTTGCTGTGTGACTTCGCGCCGAGAGACCCCAGCGAGACAAGTCCACCCGGATTCATATCGCCCGGCACCAGATCCAGATTTCCGACATGCGGATTGGGATTGACGAGGTTCGCATAGGGCTTCGGCTTCAGATAGGTCGACTGCGACCGCACGTCATTGACGCGCTCGATGTCAAAACCTGCGACGATCTGATGGCGCAGGAACCCCGTATGGAAATCCGCAACCATCGAGCCAACGTTCTGCACAGACCAGCTCGTCTGCTGATACGGCAGCGGTGCCATATACGTCCCAGGCCCCGTCCCAGCCCCCGCACCGACCGGCCCCGAGCGCGCCACAAGCGCCTTGGACGGATCGCCGCTGAAATAGTTGTTCACGCAGGTCGTATCGCAGGTCGCCTTGGAGGCCGCGAACGTCCGGTAATATTCGCCGCCGCGCAGATCATCATAGAACGTGATGTGTTTGTTCAGCTTGAAGCTGAAACGGGCCGTTTCCATGTTGGCGTTCGTTGCGTTCTGGTCATTGTCCGTGCCGTACCAGTTGCTGCGGCGGATGCCATATTCCGTGATGGGCTGACCATAAGCCGCGCCCGGCTTCGTCACGACCGGCACACCGAAATCCGGAATCGAATTTTCCTGCTGGTGCATGTATTGCAGAACCAGCGTCGTTCTCTTGCCGATACCAAAAGCCAGCGACGGCGCGATGCCCCAGCGATGGGAATAGAGATTGTCACGCCCGACGATATTGTGTTCGTCGCCCATGCCCGTGACGCGGAAGGCCGTTGAATCGTTGATCTTCTGATTGACGTCCAGCGTCCCGCGATAATAGCTGCCAGACCCGCCGGAAAACTCAGCGTTGTAATGGTTTTTCAGACCGGGCGTTTTGGTGACCATGTTGATCGCCCCACCCGTCGTCCCATTCCCGAACACTTCGGAAGACGGCCCCTTGATGACCGAAACGGTCTCGAAATTGAACGCATCGCGCGAATAAACGCCGAAATCCCGCAGTCCGTCTTCATAGATGTCGTTCTGCGCCTGAAAACCACGGATCAGGAACTGATCGCCGTTCATGCCACCCGCGCCCTCACCGATGGACGTCGTGACACCCGGAACGTTCCGCAGCGCCTCATCAAGGGATTTCACATTCTGCTGTTGCATCAGAGCCTGTGGCACCACGTTGATGTTCTGCGGCGTATGCATCACATCCTGCGGCATCCGCGACAGGCCGGTGGAGTCATGCATGGTGTTGAAACCATGCCCCTGCACCGTCAGATATTCTGCATCCGCGCCTTCAAGACTCTGGGTCTTATCCAGGGATTTTGCTGTGGAAGGTGCCTTAGGGTCCGGTTTTTCGTCTTTTTTAACGGGGTCCGCCGCATAACCCTGTGATGACATCAGCAGCGTTCCCGCAACTGATAATGAAGTAATGTGCGTGCGCAGCGAACCGGTCATTGAATGCCTCTTGGTTACGGACATGTCTCGTTATGTTGCAGAGGCAAATATTAGAAATAAGAATCATTCGCAATAAGTTTTTAAAAAAACATTCTCCCGGATCAAAAACCCTCCCAAAACACATCAGGCTCTCCACCCCGCATACAGAAGATGGAGAGCCTGTCAGGTCTCTTCAGAATTTTGCAGACGTCAGAGCGTAATGCCGAGCTGTCCCTGAAAATACAGCAAAGGTGCGCGGTTTTCGTCGAGCTCAAGTGAAACAGGACGCGCCATGAATAGCGCATGCGTACCGCCCTGGAATGTTTCGACCAGTTCGCAGTGCATCTTCACCAGCGAATCCCGAACAAAGGCCGTTCCGTCTGCCGAGCGTTCGATCACGTCGGAGCCGAACTTGTCGCCTGTGCGGCTGGCGAAGAGCATCGCCACGTCCTTGTGGTCGTTGCCCAGAATGCTGAGGCCGAACGTGCCGGCTTCCGCAATCGCGCGATAGGTCGCGCTGGCACGGTTGAGACAGATCAGCAGCAGAAGCGGATCAAGGGACACGGAGGTCAGGGCGCTGATAGTTGCACCCTGCTCGCCTTCGCTGCCTTTGGCCGTCACCACAGCCACACCCGTGGCGAAATGGGACATGGCCTTGCGGAAATCGGTGTCGTTCGGAGTCGTCATGCAGACTCCTTGCCATAATCCGACGCGCAGCGCACCTCCCCTCCAGAAACGAACAGGGTGCAGGGATCAAGATCCCTGCCGGGTCCGGGCAGAGCCCGGATTATCCTTTCAAAACCCCAAAGTCATATCCGCCCCGAACAGAATGCGGCCCATATGGTGCTGGTCATCGAACGGGCGCGTGCCGTTGAGAGAACGGTCAAAACGCAACTCCGGCCGAAACTGGAGCAGCTTGATGTGATGCCCCACATCCGGCCGCCAGACAGTGTTGAGCGTCAACGCGCCATAGGTCGTGGCGGGAGCAGACACAGACCGTGTCGGATTGCCAAGCAGAGCCTGTGCATAGCCTTCATTCTCGGCAAAACTCGCAACGAAACTGCCGGTATTGTCCCGATATAGCTCGGCCCGCGCATTGACGGTCAGGTTCGGATGAATGTGCCACCCGCCCCACACCACCGCGCTCCATGTATCGGCACGCAGCCCTTCGTCATGAAGCTGGTTCACCTCGACGGTGGCGCTCCATGTTTTCGAAAACGTCCAAGTCCCGTTCAGATCGTTCCAGTACCGCATGGCCCCGTTGGCCCTCGGCCCCAGAGCACGCACGGCATCTTCTGGCCCGACCCTCAACAGATAGGTGAAGGACAGATGACCGTCCGCCAGATCATTGCCCGTCACACCCAGATATCCGGCGGGGCGGTCATTGTTATCCCCCCGCCCGAAGGACGTCTGGTTGCCGGTGTCCACGCCAAACTGAAGATCGAAATGCTTGTCCAGATGAAGCTGGAACATGCCTCCCACATGCTCGAACGGCGTGGAATATTCGGTCGTATACGCCAGCGTATAGAAGGCGCGCGTCGAAGGATCGAGCGTCTCCACGCCCATGGGCGACGTCAGAATCCCGATCTGCCCATCCAGCCCCCGGCTCGTAAACCACGGCATATGCAACGCGACATTGGCAAAGGCCGGCATGGCCTGATAGCGGCCATTGATCCAGCGGTCGGACACACCCGCGATCGTGTAACTCCGAGCATCGGAGCCATAGAGCATCCGCAGATTCATCCCCAGCCCATACCCATCCCCGATCGGGTCGACGGGTTTCGTGAACGTGAAAGTCAGCTGGTTCAGCGTGGCCTGATCGGCATAGGGCGAGAGAAGCTGGCCGAAATTGAGATTGCTGGCGGGATGGCTCGAACTACCCATGACGCCGCCTTCGATCTGCGCGCCGAAGGACACATCGGAAAACCACCGATCCGTCCACGCCTTGTCCTGCGTCTCCGCGGCACGCGCCTGCGCGCCTGCCAGCAGAACCGCAAAAACCACTCTCAAACCCAGGCCCAAACGCTGCCTCATGCCATCCACCTTCCGGTTGCATGAGGCAGCCCATAGCACAGGCCCGATTTTTTACTTAATGTTGCTAAAGAGGAATATTTCTCAGAATTTCGCCGTTTTCGGGTCTGCGCCCATCCGGCCATCCGCACGATCCATTCCCCCGATGGCCTGCATGTCGTCGCCGTCCAGCACAAAGCCGAACACATCCAGATTTTCCGCCAGACGCTTCGGATTGACGGATTTGGGAATCACGATCAGCCCGTTTTGCAAATGCCAGCGGATCACGACCTGAGCCGGAGTCCGTCCGTGTTTTTCAGCAATCGCCCCGATCCGCTCATCACTCAGCACACGTCCCTTGCCCAGCGGACGCCAGGCTTCGGTACGGATATTGTGCTTTTCGTGAAATTCCCGCAGAGCGCGCTGCTGGAAATCGGGATGGAGTTCAATCTGGTTGACAACCGGCACCACGCCCGTCGCATCGATGATTCGCTCCAGATGTTCCGGCTCGAAATTGGACACACCAATGGACTTCACCCGACCGGATTTTTTCAGCTCGACCAGCGCCTTCCACGTCTCGACATACTGTCCCTGATCCGGCATCGGCCAGTGGATCAGATACAGGTCCAGCACCGGACGACGCAGCAGACGCGCGCTTTCTTCATAAGCCCGCAGCGCATTGTCGTAACCCTGCTCGTCATTCCACACCTTGGTCGTGAGGAAAATTTCGGGATGGTCTTCCAGACCTTCGCCGACCCCGGCTTCATTCTTGTAAAGCCGCGCCGTATCGACAGAGCGATACCCGAGCTTCACAGCTTCCCGAACGATCTCCGCCGTCTCATCCGGGGGCGTCTGCCAGACACCCAGACCGATCTGGGGCATGGTGTTGCCATCGTGAAAGGAAATAACCGTCTGGGCGTCGGCGGATGGAACCTGTGACGACATGTCTGCCTCCTTGCAGGACTTAAAGAAAAATCATCAGCGCGTGGGGTGCTGGCTTTTCAACGCAGGCTCTGGACGGACGGTTCAGTCTCCGTTGAGCAGAAGGGCCAGTTTGCGATTGAACGTCTCGACCGTGAAGGGCTTGACCAGAAGCGCACATCCAGCGGCAAGTGACTGATTTCCGATGATGTTCTGCTCGGCATACCCCGTGATGAACAGCACTTTGAGCGACGGCCATCGCGCCAGCATCTGCTCGCCCAGTTCGCGACCGTTCATGCCCCCCGGCATCCCGATGTCGCTGATGAGAAGCGAAGGCGGCGCGCCTTCCGCCACGAGCGCCTTCGCGGACGGCCCATCGCAGGCGCCCTGCACGATGCCGCCCAGATCCGCCACCATATCCGTCACGATCATCCGCACCGCCTCCTCGTCATCCACGACGAGCACGCGCAATCCTTCCAGAAGACGGGGTTGCGGCGCCGAAGGCAACGGAGGAGGCTCCGGACGCAAAGTCTCCTGCCCCTCATAACGCGGCAGCCAGAGGGACACGGCGGTTCCCTGCCCCGGAGCAGAACGGATCTCCACCTTTCCGCCCGATTGCTGGGTAAAGCCGTAGATCATGCTCAGCCCCAGCCCGGTTCCCGCCCCCTGTGGCTTGGTCGTGAAAAACGGATCGAAAGCACGCTGGACGACCTCGGGCGACATCCCACAGCCTTCATCCTGCACCGTCAGAACCACATAGTCGCCCGGCGGGATCGCCGTTTCGACAGAGCGTGTCCGGCCCAGAATCCAGTTGGCACTCTTTACCCGCAGCGTGCTTCCCTGCTCGTGCATGGCATCGCGGGCATTGATGCACAGATTAAGGATCGCGTTTTCAAGCTGATTGGCATCCACCCGCGTCCGCCACAGATCCGACTGAAGATCCAGAACAAGATCTATGCCTGGCCCGACCGTCCCACGAAGCAGGCTTTCCAACCCCTGAACCAGCACATTCATGTCCGTCGGGCTCGGATCGAGGGTCTGACGCCGCGAGAAAGCCAGCAGACGATGGGTCAGCGACGCCGCGCGCCGGACCGCCTCCTGCGAGGCCGTAATGTAACGCCCCAGACCGTCCGTCCGCCCCTGTGCAATCCGCAGCCCCAGAAGTTCCAGTCCCCCGCCGATTCCGGCCAGAAGATTGTTGAAATCATGCGCCAGACCGCCCGTCAGCTGGCCAACCGCCTCCATCTTCTGGGCCTGACGAAGCTGTTCCTCCAGTTCGTTACGGCGGGTCAGATCCCGCCCGACCGCATAGATCGCGTCGCCTTCGTCATTGCAGCTCCAGTTATAGGTCCGCCAGGAGCCGTCATGCCGCCGCATCCGCACATCCAGACCCGCCGCCGGCCAGGGCGTGCCTTCCATAAGACGCGCAAATGTGTCCCGGACGGTCCGCTTGTCATCAGGGTGACACAGCGCATCCAGCCGCAGCCCGGCCAGTTCGTCCATTCTGTAGCCCTGCATCTCTTCCCAGCTTGGGCTGACCGCAACGTAATAGCCGTGACGGTCAATGATGACGAACAGATCTTTTGCGATGTTCCACAGCCGATCGCGCTCGCGGGTCCGTTGCAGGATCCGCTCTTCGAGCATGACGTTGAGGTCCCGGATCTGCTGCTGGGTCCGGGCCTGACGCATGGACGCATGGGTGCGGTCCGCCACAGCACGGGTGAAGACGATTTCCTCATTCGTCCAGACATGCGGCACGTCGTGGCAGACGAACATCAGCCCCACAAAGCGCCCGAACTTGAAAATCGGAATAGCAAGAAACGCGACGATCCCCTCGGCCATATAACGTGCGCCATGCCCAGCCGTCAGAACATCCGTATGGACATCGGTAATGGCGACGGGCTCACCGCGCCCCAGAGCGGACCGGAATTCCCCATAATCGGCAAACATCCGCACGCCCACAAGCGGACGTCCGGCTTCGGCGATACCGCCGACGGTCATGCCGGTGCCGTCGTCATTGACCATGCCGTAACCCGCGCCACTGGCATTCAGTTCCCGGCAGATAATCCGGGCAGCGACCTCTTCCATCATGCTGGTATCGTCGAGCGCGCGAAGCTGGTCTCCAAGCTCGACGAGCGCTGCCTGTCGCAAAGCCTGACGCTTGCTCCGGTCGATATCGAACACAATGCCGGGAAAGCGGGCCACACGCCCCTCTTCCCCCAGATCGCAGCGCCCATTGCCCTCAAACCAGCGCTGCCCTTCGGGCGTTTCCGCCCGGAATTCGAAACGGCATTTTCCGCCCCGCCGCGTTGCCGCCGTGACAGCCTGCACCACCGCGAACCTATCCCGTGGATCAACCGCGTCGTAAATGACATTGGGCATGACGCCCTCACGCAGCCAGGCCGGGTCCAGCCCCAGCGTCAGAGCCAGCCGGGCATCGCCCATCATCCGCGATGTGCTGTCATCCCACATCCACGTCCCGGCGATGGCCCCTGCATCGAGGGCAAGCTGGAGCCGCTCGGCGGATTGGTTGGCATCTGTCAGATCGCGCCCGATCGCCAGCAGACGCTGCACGTCCCCGTCTTCCCCGAGCACAGGGGTAACGACCACATCCCAGAAGCGGCGCGTGCCCTTCATGGTCATGGCATAGCCCTGAAACCGCGCCGTTTCGCCCTCAAGAGCGCTCTGCACCGCCAGAGCTGCCCGCCGACGCGGTTGCCCGCGCCACAGATCCACCCAAGGCAGCCCGTGCATGATGATCGGACTGTCCATCTCCATAGAGCGGACGCCCCCTTCGTTGACGAAGCGGATACAGCCGTCGCAGTCGAGAATATGGATGCAGTCCGGCAGGCTCGATAGCAACAGCCGGGTAAAGGATTCACTGGATCGCAGGGCTTCGGCGGTCAGAGACGCGGAGGAGACGTCCATCGCCAGACCGACGCTGCGCCGTCCATCGGGGCGGCTGTCGTCTTCCCGCCACCCGCGCAACAGCACATGACGGAGCATGGGCGTATCCTGCGCCGTATGATCCCCCGCGGACGACTGTGCAGGCTGGTAAGAAAAGCGTGAGGGTACCAGAATCCGGAAACGCAGTTCGTAGCCGCCTTCGTCCCGGAGTTCGTCCTCAATGCTGTCATCATAAATGAACCGGTCATCCGGATGCAGGAACTCCAGCAGTTCATCGACTGGGACGCCGACTGCAAGCCGCTCTGGCGGCAATCCCCACAGCCCGGCGAAGCGCGCATCTCCCGTCACCATCCGCATCGCAAAATCGCAGCGATAGAACGCCACATCCGCCGTCTCCGCCACGCGCTGCATCCGCAGCTGCATCCGTTCGACGGTCGCATGTTCGCGGGTGATATGTTCCTCCGGCGTTTGGGGAGCAGGCTGTTCGCGCAGCAGATCGTCCACCTGCAACTCACACAAGGCCCGGACATGCTCCAGCGCCGGAGCATTCTGCCGTACACACAACCAGACCTCCACAGCGCCGGACCGCACCGGAAGAAGACATACCGTGCACACGCCAAGAGACTGACCGTCCATGAGACAGGCCGCACCCTCTGCGGCAATCGCGCTCCCGCCGCCGTCCAGAACCCGCACGCCCTGACTATCCCGCACCAGAAGTGCGGCTTCTCCGCCGCCTTCAGCCGCAGCAAGGGCCAGAAGATGACCGCACAGAATCGAGGCACGGCCGCCAGCAGGAGAAGACTGCAGCACCAACGCTTCCGTTTCCCGGTCCGTCTCCTGCACGCGATCCATCAACCCACTCCCTCAGCCCTGCCCACCCGGGCACGTCTCCTGCGGGAACTGTATCACTCCATGACAGAACAGGCGATCTGATGCCGAAACGCAGGACTTGCCGAAAAATACGGAACGGGAGAAAACTGTGGCGCAACTGCACCGGCAGCGAAAATCCCGATAATTATAACATATAATTTTGAATATTTTCCCAATTACGTGTTATAGTTTAAGTCTCAAGATGGCGAATCATGGTGCCTGTCACAGAATAGCCCTCTCCCTCGTATCCCGGTACAGGCCCCCTGCCCCGGTTTTTTCTGCTTTTCCCTGACAGGCCCGCTTTGCGGGTCGCCGGAGTTCCCCCGTCATGAGCGACACAGTGCTCACTTCCTCCGCCACCGCCACCAGACCACCGATGGTCGGACGCATGATGTTCGCCGTCATTCTGGCCGCGATCGCCGGCCTGATGTTCGGGCTGGACGTGGGCGTCATCTCCGGTGCGCTCGGCTTCATCCGTGACGAATTCCACGCTTCCGATTTCGAACAGTCCTGGATCGTGTCATCCATGATGTTCGGCGCGGCTCTGGGCGCACTGGGCGCGGGCCGGATGTCCTATGCTTTCGGACGCCGCCGCGCGCTGATCTTCAGCGCGTTCCTGTTCGTCGCAGGCGGACTGATCTGCGCGCTGGCAGCGTCCGTCTCCGCGCTCATCATAGGACGCGCGATGCTCGGACTGGCGATCGGCATCGGAAGTTTCGTCGCACCGCTCTACATTTCCGAAGTCTCGGACGAAAGCCGCCGCGGCAGCCTCGTTTCGATGTACCAGCTCATGATCACGTTCGGCATCCTGCTGGCTTTCGTGTCCAATGCCATCCTGTCCTACAGCGGCTCATGGCGCTGGATGCTGGGCATCATGGCCATTCCGGGCGTGTTCTTCCTGATCGGCTCGTTCTTCCTGCCCGACAGCCCGCGCTGGCTGATGCTGCGGGGACGCCATGAGGAAGCCCTGTCCATCATGAAAGAACTGCGTCACGACCCTGAACATGCCCATCAGGAAATCCGCGACATCCGCGCACAGATCCATGACCGTCAGCGCGGTCTGGCCATGTTCCTTGAAAACCCAAATTTCCGCCGCGCCGTCACGCTGGGCATCTGCCTCCAGATCGCGCAGCAGCTCACGGGCATCAACGTCGTGATGTACTACGCCCCGCGCATCTTTCAGGAAGTCGGCTTCGGCTCCAGCGGACAGATGTGGGGCACGGCCATCGTTGGTGTGGTCAACTGGCTTGCGACCTTCATCGCCATTGCGTTTGCGGATAGCTGGGGCCGTCGCCAGATGCTGATCACCGGCTTCGCCATCATGGCAACCGGACTGGCCATGCTCGCCGCCATCATGTCGGGAAGCGTCGGAACGTCAGACCTGTCTCATTACCTCGCGATTGCAGTCCTGCTGTGCTTCATCGCCGGCTTCGCATTCTCGGCCGGTCCGCTGGTCTGGGTGCTGTGCTCGGAAGTGATGCCGCTTCAGGGGCGTGACTTCGGTATCACCTGCTCGACAGTCACGAACTGGGTCACAAATATGGTCGTCGGTGCGACATTCCTCGGGCTGCTGAGCACACTGGGATCGGCCAACACCTTCTGGCTCTATGCCGGACTGAATGCGCTGTTCATTTTCCTGGTGCTGTTCTTCGTCCCCGAAACCAAGGGTGTCTCTCTCGAATCCATCGAGACCCGCCTCAATCAGGGCATCAAACTGCGCAATATCGGTCGCTGAGGCTTTTGTTGCAGCCATAAAAAAGCCCCCGTTCCGAATGGAACGGGGGCTTTTTTGCGTCCGGAGTTTCAGCCCCGGGAGGCGGCGATCTTGCGATCGGTCTTATACTGGCTCAGCGCATACACCGACCAGATAGCAGCCGGAATCCAGCCAATGATCGTCACCTGAAGCAGCAGACACACCAGACCGGCAAACGGACGGCCAATGGTGAAGAACTGAAGCCAGGGCAGAAGCAGGGCAAGAATGAGACGCATGGTGCGCTCCTTTCACAAAGAGACTGTATCAGCAGTGATCGGTGAGAAACGCGCCAGATGCAACTCCAGATCCCTCAGACGGTCAGAGTGAGGCCCCGACCGGTTTGGAAGACGCCGTTTTGGTGTGCATCCACCCGCCTTCAAACCCAGCGCGCTCCAGACCGGCCCGCAGATACGGATTTTTCTTCATGGTGTTCCAGACCAGCCCGCTGCGCCAGTTTTCCAGCATCAGCAGGATCGGCCCCTGATCGATCCCAAGCTGCTGACCATCGACCCAATAGGATTTCTGATCGGCAAAAGACGGATTGAACGCATCAAGGAAGCCGTATTTGTTATAAATCCGGTCCCCATAGCGCGCGCGCATTTCCTTGAGTGCCGGCAGAGCGATTTCCGGCGCAAACGCGATGGACCCGCCCACAGCCGTCGGCGCGATCGTGCCATCATCCAGAATATAGTCACGCCCGGCGCCACGGGCACTGTAGGCCAGATAATGGCGCTTCTTACCGTCATAAACCTGCTGCGCATCCCCCGGACCGTCACAGGCCGTCAGACCCCAGATATTGGGGCCATAATCCTTCCAGTCGCCCGGATTGGCCTGCGCGTAAGCCCGCTGGGCATAGGCGGCTTCACGGCCATTCTGGAAATAATCGACGTTATGGGCGCGGTCCCACGCATCCTGTACGCCCCGGAAGTCGATCCAGGATTCACTATACTGATGGCCGAACATCGGCGCGAAATTCAGCATCTTGTGCCCCTGAAAATCGCCCCACTGGCCCTCATAAGTCGCCGTCCAGGCCTTCCAGGTCTCGGCCGGGAGCGGATGCGTCGGCGAACCCAGTGCCTGAAGATAGATGATGAGGCCTTCGTTATAGCCCTTCCAGTCGCTCGGCAGGAACGTATGCGGCGGCATCCAGCCCATGCTGAGCCACGGACCATGGGCCTTCATCCATGTCCAGTCGATCCGGCGGTACAGATGATCCGCAATATCGCGGATTTCCTTTTCCTGCGGCGTATCACGATCAAAATAGGACTGCGAGAACAGCACGCCCCCCATTAGCAGCGCGGTATCGATGCTGGAGAGTTCGGACCAGTCCGCAACCCGCAGACCGGTATTGGGGTCAAGGAAATGATAGAAGAAACCCTTATAGCCCGCAGCGCCCGCAACATGATCGTTCTGCGGCAGACTGGCTAAAAAGCGCAGTGTCGTCAGCGTCCGATCCACGGCCTGCTGGCGCGTGATATAGTTACGCTCCACGCCAATGCCGTAGGCCGTTAGCCCGAAACCAACGCTGGCAATGCTGGCCGCTCCATTGGGCAGCGGTGCACGGTCCGGCACCAGACCGTTCTTCGGATTGGCGGTTTCCCAGAACCAGTTGAACGTGCGCTTTTCCAGATCATCGACAAAAGCAGCATCCGCAGCCGGAAGGCTGGAGGGCTGGAGGGCTGTTGAAAGCGCCGTGCTGGCCGTCGGGGCCGCCTGAGCGGTCTGAAGCGTCAGGCTCAATGCACCCAGTGCAAATCCTGCCTGACAGAAACGGGAAATCCGGGATTTCCACCTCTGCCCTGTCGCGGCGGCTGGAGAGAAAAACGGGACTTCAGAAGTCCGCTGCGTCCGGTTCTGCATGCTCATGCGGTGGAGGATAAACAGAAGGACCGCCCGCAACGCACCCACCGTTACATCAACTTTCTGTGATACTCGAAAAGTGTTGAAACTCCGCCCTTGTTTCGCAAAGCCTCACGACAGGATCACGAGGGGATGTAACATTATTGGTATCTGAAATGGCGCTCTCCGAAACCTGCAGCGAATCTGCCTCACACAACATGCGGGCGGCGATCTCAGCCGTCACGAATGTTGCGATCACCTCCGGGCGCTTGTCCCGCACCCCGAAATCCCCGATCGGACAGACCAGACGGTCGATCCGCTCCTGCGGAATGTCGATCTGGCGGAACGCGCTCTCGAACCGTTTACGCTTGGTCCGCGACCCGATCATGCCGACATAGCGCAGATCACCCCGCTCCAGCGCCGCCCCCGTGATGAGCGCATCGAGCGTATGACTCTGCGTCAGAACCAGAACACCCGATCCGGCAGGAGCCCCCTGCATAAGCGGCTCCCATTGTTCTGTCACCCGTGCCTCCACCCCTGACGGCACGATCCCGAACTCCTCCTCCCGCGCATCGACCCAGACCAGCCGCAGCGGCAGCAATGCCAGAGACCGGGCGAGCGCACGGCCCACATGTCCGGCCCCGAACAGCAGAAGTTGCGGCAGTTTTTCCCGGTCGGCGCGCAGTTCATCCTCAAGAGCCTCAGGATCATCCACCCGCTCCATTCGGATGGTGACAGCCCCACCGCAGCACTGGTTGATGGCAGGGCCGAGCGGGATATGGCGCTCAACCGCCTCTCCGCCCGACGCGAGAAGCGCTCGTGCCTCTGCCATGCAGTCCCATTCCAGCCGACCGCCGCCGATCGTACCGCTCTGTTCAGTGCGGGTCAGGAGCATGAACGCGCCCTCCTCGCGAGGTGTCGATCCCTTCGCGCGAATGACGGTCAGACGCGCCATCTCCTGCCCTTCCGCCCGCCAGCGCAGAACATCCGCGAGCATGTCAGCCAGCCTTTTCCCGCAGTGCCATCAGAGTTTTCAGAACCCGCTCCGGCGTGGCGGGTGCATCCAGTTTCGGACAGGTCCGGTAGTCGTCCAAACTGGCGATGGCGTCCGAAATCGCCTGCAAAACCGCAACCCCATGCACGAAAGGCGGCTCTCCCACGGCCTTGGAACGGAAAATCGTCTCCTCCCGGTTGGGCGCGTTTTCCAACAACTCCACATTGAAAATCCGTGGCCGATCCGAACAGGCCGGGATCTTGTAGGTGCTGGGTGCATGCGTCCGCAGACGCCCAGCTCCGTCCCAGACCAGTTCCTCCGTCGTCAGCCAGCCTGCGCCCTGCACGAAGCCGCCTTCAATCTGCCCGATATCGATATCCGGGTTCAGGGACTGCCCGGCATCATGCAGGATATCCACACGGTCAATGTTGTGCTCGCCCGTCAGCAGATCGACCGACACTTCCGCACAGGCTGCGCCATAGGCGAAATAAAAGAACGGTCGCCCACGTCCCGTCTCGGGGTTCCAGGAGATTTTCGGCGTCTTGTAAAACCCATTGGACGACAGCGACACCCGCGCGAAATAAGCCTGCCAAGCAAGCTGCTGGAAGGTCATAACCTCCGCGCCGACATGAACACCATCAGGCCGGAAATGGATATCTTCCGCCGCCACGCCCCATTTTTCAGCGGCGAATGTCATAATCCGGCTCTTGATCTTCCGCACCGCATCCAGCACCGCCATGCCGTTCAGATCCGCCCCCGAAGACGCTGCCGTGGCGGACGTGTTCGGCACCTTGCCAGTCGTCGTAGCGGTAATGCGGACGCGATCCGCCGTCAGACCGAATTCACGCAGGACGATCTGCACCATCTTGGTGTGCAGCCCTTGCCCCATTTCTGTCCCACCGTGGTTCACCTGAACCGAGCCGTCCGTATAGACATGCACCAGCGCGCCGGCCTGATTGTAATGCGTAGCCGTGAAGGAAATCCCGAACTTCACCGGCGTCAGCGCAATGCCGCGCCGGATAATGCGGCTGGTGCGGTTGAACGCCCGGATTTCGGCCTTGCGCGCCTGATAATCACAGCGTTCAACCAGCTTTGTCAGGATCTCGGCCGTAATCGAGTCCTCAACTGTCATATGATACGGCGTGAGATTGCGCGTCCCGGTTCCATAAACATTCCGCAGCCGGACCGCCACGGGATCAAGACCGGTCGCAAACGCGACTTCCTCAATCACGCGCTCCGCCGCCACAATCCCCTGCGGCCCGCCAAACCCGCGATAGGCCGTGTTGGACTGCGTATTGGTCCGCAAAGGCTCGGATTTCAGCCGCACATCGGGATAGAAATAGGCGTTGTCGGCGTGAAACAGCGCCCGGTCCGTCACCGGTCCGGACAGGTCCGCCGCCCAGCCACATCGCGCGGCCAGAACCATATCTACGGCCAGAATGTCGCCCTCATCGGTGAAGCCGACATCGTAATCAATCAGAAAATCATGCCGCTTTCCCGTCGCCATCATGTCATCATCACGGTCCAGACGTGCCTTGACGGCCTGACCCGTCCGGTCAGCGGCGATGGCGGCCAGGCAGGCCCAGGCATTGGCCTGAGTCTCCTTGCCGCCGAACGCGCCGCCCATCCGTCGCACTTCCGTTGTGACCAGATGATGCGGCCGCCCCAGCACGGCCGCGACCAGATGCTGCGTTTCGGACGGATGCTGCGTGGAGGACCAGACGCGCATCTCCCCTGCCTCTCCGGGCTGGGCAAGCGCGGCCTGCCCTTCCAGATAGAAATGCTCCTGCCCGCCAATCTCGATCTGCCCCAACAGGCGACGCGGCGCGGTCTTTAGACCACGCTCCACATCCCCGCGCTGCATGGTCAGGGAGCGCCAGACCATCGCGCTGCCATTTTCCCGCGCTTGCGCGATGTTCAGGATCGCGGGCTTTTCCTCGTATTCGATCTTTGCCAGCCGCACGGCCTGCCGCGCAGCCTGACGCGAGGTCGCCACCACTGCGAACATCGTCTGCCCCCAGAAATGGACATGATCCGTCGCCAGAAGCGGTTCGTCTTCCCGATGCACCGGGCTGATCTGGTTCTCGCCCGGCACATCATCCGCCGTCAGCACACACACGACACCCGGCGCGGCGCGCACGGCATCCAGATCCATCGACACGATCCGCGCATGGGCCTTCGTGCTCAGCCCCGGCACGAGATGCAGCGTGCCGCGCGGCTCCGGCAGATCATCAATATACGCCGCCTGCCCCGTCACATGCAGCAGCGCGCTTTCGTGCTTCATACTGGTGGACGCAGCGCCCGGAACGAGATCAGACATGCGCCAGCCCTCCCGTCCGGGCGAGACGCGCCTGTTTGCTTCCTGTCGTTTCCTCAAAGAACCGCGTCAGCAGATTGGCGGCCACGGTCTGCCGATACCAGGCACTCGCCCGCATATCGGTCAACGGGGCGAAATCTTCCAGAATGGCCGCCCGTGCAGCGTCCAGCGCGTCCTCATCCCAGACCCGCCCCATTAGCGCCGCTTCCGCACCCGATGCCCGCTTCGGCGTGGCCGCCATGCCGCCATAGGCCAGCCGGACCGTGGTTATCCAGCCCTGATCGTCCGTCTCGATCATGAAAGCGCCCAGAACAGCGGAAATATCCTGATCGAAGCGCTTGGAAATCTTGTAGGCCCGGAACTGCGCACCCGGCGCGGACTCAGGAATGGTCAGAGCCTCCACGAACTCGCCGAGCCGCCGGTCCTGCTTTCCGTAAGCGATGAAATAGTCTTCCAGCGCGATGGACCGACGCTCCGCCCCACGCCGCAGATGCAGCGTCGCATTGGCCGCGATGAACATCGGCGGCCCGTCCCCGATCGGGGAGCCATTCGCGATATTCCCACACACCGTGGCACTATTCCGAACCTGCATGGAGCCCAGACGTCGGATCATTTCCCCCGCATCCGGTAGTAGCTCCGCAATGGCAGGGCGCGCGTCCTGATACGTCGCCGCAGCCCCGATCCGCAGCCCCTCCGGCGTTCTGCTCAAAGCCCGTAGTTCCGGGACGCGCCCGATCGGCACGATATGCTTCAGACGACGCATCCCCTTCGTCACCCACAGCCCCACATCCGTGGCCCCTGCAACAATCGTCGCCTCCGGATCGGCCATCAGGATCTCCGCCAGATCATCCGCAGACGCCGGAATGCTGAGCGTGCCCTCCGGCCCTTCAAGCCTCACGCTCTCGCCGTCCTGCAACGCGGTCAGACGGTCGGTAATAGCCTCCACCTGCGCATCAAAACGGTCCGGCCCTGCTGCCATCGCCTGCTTCATCGCCCGCACGATCGGCGCATAGCCGGTGCAGCGGCACAGATTGCCGGCTAGCGCGTCGTCAATGGCTTGATCGTCAGCCGCAGCCCCTTCGGTCTTGCGATAGGCCGCCATCGACATGACGAAACCCGGCGTGCAGAACCCACATTGCGAGCCATGCTGCTCGACCATGGCCGTCTGCACGGGATGCGGCGCATCAGCCGTACCGAGATCCTCGATCGTATAGACCTGCGCCCCGTCCAGCATGCTGACGAACTGAATGCAGGCATTAACCGCCCGCCAGTTCAGCCGCCCGTCCTCAAGCCGGACGACCAGCACCGTACAGGCCCCGCAATCGCCTTCATTGCAGCCTTCCTTGGTGCCGGTCCGGCCACGCTCGCGCAGCCAGTCCAGTAGGGTCAGCGTCGGGGACAGATCCCTGAGCGTGCAGAGGTCTTCCCCCAGATAAAAACGGACAGTCTGGCGCATCGGGCGGAATCTCAGGCAAAAATACGAGGGGGCGTGCAGACTTGTGTGCCCCACGGCAGGCGTTGCCGTCTATATCCAAGATCGGAACGAAGCGTTGCCTTTTCTAGAGCGGGGGGTAGTGACAGGCGACCGTCCGGCCTTCCGCGATCCTGTGTAATTCCGGGCGCTCCTGCGAACAGCGCGACTGGGCGAGCGGACAGCGCGTATGAAATGCACAGCCCCGCGGCGGATGGGTCGGGCTTGGCACGTCGCCTTTAAGCGGCGGCGGCAACGGCCGGTCCGGGCGCGGCACCGCGTTCAGCAACGCCCGCGTATAAGGATGGGCCGGGGCCTCCAGAACCGCCAGCACATCCCCTTCCTCCACAATCCGCCCCAGATACATGACGGCAATCCGGTCCGCCATCTGCCGCACGACCGCCAGATCGTGGGAGATGAACACACACGCCACGCCCAGCGAATTACGCAGATCGCGCAGCAGATTGACGATCTGCGCCTGCACGGACACGTCCAGCGCGGATGTCGGCTCATCCGCGACCAGAAGATCCGGGCCCAGCATCAGGGCGCGCGCAATGTTCAGACGCTGCCGCTGACCACCCGAAAATTCATGGGGATATCGGGACAGAACGGACGACGACAGACCAACCTGTTCCAGCAACATTCCGATCCGCTCGGTGATGCCGGCCCGCCCATGAATCCGCATCGGTTCCGCCAGCGTGTCACCAATGGTCCGGCGTGGATTGAACGTCGAGGACGAGTCCTGAAACACCATCTGCATCCGCGGCCGCCAGCGTCTTAGCGCGCAGTCCGACAGGCCGGAAATCCGCTCGCCTTCGAAGAACACCTCGCCCGAACTCGGCGCTCCAAGCCCGATCAGCGTCCGGCCCAGCGTGGACTTGCCACAGCCGGACTCTCCGACAAGCGCAAGCGCCTCTCCGCGATGCACGACCAGCGACACATCACTCACGGCCCTCAGGGTTTCGCCATGCGACAGGCGATAGTGTTTGCTGAGGTTTTTCGCTTCAAGCAGGACAGTCATACGTCGTACAGCACGCAGGCCACGCGCCGCCCTTCTTCCGGTTCCCGCAACGCAGGGCGCACGACACAGTCCGGCCGCACGAAGCGGCAGCGCGGCGCGAAAACACAGCCTTCCGGCCGCGCATCCGGAGCCGGCGGACGCCCCGGAATGGTGGGCAGCGCCTCCGGCCTCGGTCCATCCAACGGCGGGATCGCCTCCAGCAACGCCTGCGTATAGGGATGAAGTGGCCGCGCCATCACCGCCGCGACCGGCCCCTGCTCCACGACAAGCCCCGAATAGACAACCGCCACATGTGTGCAGGTCTGC
This sequence comes from Gluconobacter sp. Dm-44, assembly GCF_018256175.1. Taxonomy (NCBI): domain Bacteria; kingdom Pseudomonadati; phylum Pseudomonadota; class Alphaproteobacteria; order Acetobacterales; family Acetobacteraceae; genus Gluconobacter; species Gluconobacter sp. Dm-44. Next base: position 136,906 of record NZ_JAERLZ010000004.1, read on the forward strand.
GCCACGACGCCCATGTCGTGCGTAATCAGCATGACACCCGCTCCGCTATCGCGGATTTCGCACAGCAACGTCAAAATCTGCGCCTGCACCGTGACATCGAGCGCCGTGGTCGGCTCGTCTGCGATCAGAAGCGACGGACCACAGGACAGCGCCATCGCGATCATGGCGCGTTGGCGCAGACCGCCGGAAAGCTGGTGCGGATAGCGCTTCGCCGCGGCTTCCGGATCGGGCACTCCCATCCGCCCGAGCAGAGCCACGGTCCGCGCCCGCGCTTCACGGCGGCTGATGCGCTTATGCAGACGGATCTGTTCATCAATCTGCGCGCCAATGGAGCGAACCGGGAGGAACGCCGTCATCGGGTCCTGAAAGATCATGGCCATGCCCGCGCCCCGCAAACGCCGCCACTCCCGATCCTTCATTCCCAGAAGTTCACGCCCCTCAAAGCGAATGGAGCCCGAAGCTTTCAGACCCGGCAGCAGCCCCATGACGCTCATGGCGGTCAGGCTCTTTCCCGATCCAGATTCACCCACCACGCCCAGCGCATCCCCGCGCCGCGCACTTAGAGACACGTCTTCCAGCAACGCTGTTCCGTTCGGCAGTTCCAGATGCAGGTGATGCAGCTTCAGAAGCACTTCAGCCTCCATGCCGTCCCTCCCTGATCCTCGGGTCCAGCAGGGCATACAGCCCGTCCACCAGCGCATTGGCGATGACGACGAAAACGGCGGCATACATAACCGTCGCCATGATAAGCGGCAGATCGAGCGTCGCCAACGCCTGATAAGTCAACCGCCCCACGCCCGGCATGGCGAACACGACTTCCGTCAGAAGCGCCCCCCCACCCAGAAGCTGCGCGAAATCCAGTCCGAACAGCGACACATAGCTCAGCCAAGACAGCCTTAGACCATGCCACAGCCACACCCGCACCGGTCCTGCCCCCTTGGCGCGCGCCGTTCGGATGGAATCCTCGCCCATCGCCGTCAGCAGTTCGGACCGCAGAACCCGCGCATAAAGGCCGATAAAACACACGGCCAGCGTCAGAGACGGCAGGAACAACGCCTTCGCCCAGCCCCACGGGCTCTGCGAAAACGGCACATATCCGAGCGGCGGCACCCAGCGAAACAGAAACGTGTCATGCCAGCGGCTCTGTGTGACGAGATTGACGACCTCGCCCAGCCAGAACACCGGCATAGACAGGCCAATCAGCCCCAGAACCATCAGCAGCCGGTCCACCCAGCTATCGCGCAACACGGCGGAGGCAATCCCGAAAACCAGCGACCCGCTGACCCAGAAAAACGCCGCCCACAGCACGAGTGAGAGCGTCACCGGAGCCGCCTGCAACACTTCGGGCACAACGCGCTGCCCGTGATTGACGAAAGACGTCAGGTCCCGGCTCACGAACAGCTTTTGCATCATCGTCACATACTGCACCGGCAGCGGACGATCGAAACCATACTCCGCCCGGATGCGCGCCACGACCTGCGGACTGGCCCCGCGCCCTGCAATTCGCGCCGTTGGGTCCGCACCAGGTGTCGCAAAGAAAATGCAGAACACCAGAACCGAAATCCCGAAAATGACCAACAGCATCTGCCCGGTCCGGGAAGCAAAACTCCGGATCATCGGGCCGCACCTTTCGGATCAATCTGATCCCGCAGCGCATTGCCCAGAACATTCAGCGCCAGAACCGTCAGGACGATCGCAACGCCCGGAGCAATCGCAACCACAGGCCGCGTATAGAGCAACCCTTCACCATCCTGAATGATCGTCCCCCACGATGCTGCCGGAGCCTGCACGCCGAGCGACAGGAACGACAAAGCGGATTCCGCGAGCATGCACAACGCCATCACCAGAGGCGCGAGCACGGCCATGGTCGGCATCAGCCCCGGCAGGATCTCCCGCCACAGAATACGAAAATCCGACGCGCCCATCCCGCGCGCCGCCATCACAAACCCCGCCTGAGACAGACTCAGCGCCCGCGCCCGAAAAGGCCGGGCGGCATAGGGCACATAAACCAGTGCAATAATCCCGATCGGAATCAGCAGATTATCCGCGCCGATGGTGATGAACCCAAACCGGATGCCATGCCCAACCGTGACGACGGAGAGCGAAATCGCAAACAGATAAACCGGGATCGCCCAGAGCATGTCCAGAATGCGCGACAGAATCAGGTCGATCCAGCCCCCGAAATATCCCGCGCAAATCCCAAGACACGCCGCCAGACACAGACATAACAGGGCGGACGATGACGCGATCAGGAGCGAGTTGCGGCCGCCATAAAGCACACGCGCCGCCACATCCCGCCCCTGCGAATCCGCGCCGAGCACATAAGGTCCCGGCCGCCAGTTCGGCCCGATCGGGCTGAGACCCAGATGCAGCGGATTGTCATTCGGCTGCATCAGATCGACGCGCTGTCCATTACGGATCGTGGTGCCCGCAATATCGGACGAGAACGGATCAACGCCATTCAGCGTGGCGTAAAGCGGGGCGCACAGGCAGGCGACAATGATGAAAGCCAGAAGCAGGGCCGCAAAAGCACCGTCACGACGCGTCAGAACAGCGCGGACAACCCGCCGGTAACTTCCTTCCACGCCTGCTCCCATTCGTTCCGGTTTGCGTTGTTTCCTGTTCTACAGCACGAAACCACCCGGACAGAAGAGGCTCTTCGAAATCAGGCGAGATCGAGGGCCGGTTTGCGCACATGCAGACGGATGCGCTGCTGAAGCGTCCCCAGATCGGGAAGGAGTTCATTATGAAGCGCACGCACGCTGTCATGCGCGGCATAAAAGCGCCGTTTCCCGCTGCTGCTGACCAGAATGGCCGCGCCGAGAAAGACGCCGTTGATTTCGATAATGGTTGAACCAAGCATGATGCCGGACCCTGAAGAAAGAGCCCGACAATTCTGTGTCGGGCGTTATGATATGCCGGAGGCAAATGCCTCCGGCTCTGAAAAAAGGCAGCGCGATTGCTGCGAGCTACACATTCGACACATCATCGACCGACTGGCCCTGTTGCTGTGGACGTCACTTCAGAATGTCGAATACGACACCCGGATACGCAGCGTCAACATATAACGTATGAACATGATGTGATATCTATAAATACGTTTTAATTAAGTTGTTTATATGTTGTCGCAAGCCCTTCATTTACCGTCTGCCCTTCCCCCCATTTTCCATGTTAAGTGACAGTCATGAGCAAGAAGGTTCCGTTGTCCCCCGCCCCGTTCGAAGGTTATGCAGCCCCCCGGGGACGCGTTTTCAATTCTTTCCTGGAAACGGTAGGAGGCACCCCGCTGGTCGCGCTGCCTCACCTGACCCAGCGTGAGCATCTCAACGGGCGATTGCTCCTCAAACTGGAATTCTTCAACCCGCTCGGTTCCGTCAAGGACCGCATCGGCGTGGCCATGCTGCGGGATGCCGAAGCGCGCGGCCTGATTACGCCGGGCCGCACGGTCCTGATCGAGCCGACATCGGGCAATACCGGTATTTCGCTGGCTTTTGCCGCCGTGGCGCTTGGCTACAGGCTGATCGTGACCATGCCGGAAAATGCGTCGACCGAACGTCGCAAGATGCTGCGTCTGATGGGGGCGGAAACCGAACTGACCTCTGCCTCCCGCGGCATGGCCGGTGCGATCGAACGCGCTGAACAGCTCAACCGCACCCTCCCCGACGCCTGGATGCCGAGCCAGTTTGAGAACGACGCCAATCCCGCCGTGCATGAAGAGACGACGGCTCAGGAAATCTGGGAAGATACGGCAGGCAAGGTCGATATGGTCGTCGCGGGTCTGGGAACGGGCGGCACGGCCTCCGGCATTGCCCACGGCCTGAAAAAACATCGCAAATCCATCAAAATCTACGGCGTGGAACCGCGCGAAAGCGCAGTCCTGCACGGAGACGAGCCCGGACCACACGGTATTCAGGGCATCGGGCCGGGCTTCGAACCCGATACGCTGGACCTCAAGGCGCTGGACGGCGTGTTCGAAGTCTCGGAACAGGAAGCTGTCGCCACCGCGCGCCTCTGTGCCGCCGTTGAAGGCATTCCCATCGGAATTTCGGCAGGTGCTGCGCTGTTTGCCGGAATGGAACTGGCACGCAAGCCGTCCAACCGGGGCAAAACGATCGTGGCCATCGTGCCGTCCTTCGCAGAACGCTATCTCTCTACACAGCTTTTCGACGGGCTATCCTGACCTCTGAAAAATAACTTTTTTATAAAGTTATTTTATTTAATATCCATATGTGTTCGTTATTAAATCAAATCCTGTTCCGGTTTCTTGCAAAAAGAATCGGGAGGGCTGAGAGGAGATAACGTCATGAACCTGTTTTCCGGCCGTCCCACATCTTTTGACCCCGCTTGGGCCTCGCATGGTCTTTCCGGGACGGCGCAGCCCCGCATCGCCAGAGCGTTCCGCGCTCTGCAGCAGCAGGTCGATCTGCTTCTGGTTCCAGGCCTGTTCGGCTCAGGGCCGGATCATTGGCAGACACATTGGGAACAGGCTTACGGCCTGCGTCGCCTCCATCAGAAGAACTGGGAAACACCCGATCCCGCAGACTGGGAGGCGGCTCTGACGGAGGCTCTCGAAGCCTCAACACGTCCGACTTTTCTGATCGCACACAGCCTCGGCGCAGTACTGACGGCAAAATGGCTGGCACGCCATGGCGGACGGCGCGTTGCCGGAGCCTTTCTGGTCGCCCCGGCCGATATCGACCAGACGACACATCCGGACGTCGCCCTCATCCGGGCGTTTGGCCCTCTGCCCGGAACACCCCTTCCTGCCGCCACAGCCGTCATGGCCAGCAGCAACGATCCCTGGTTGTCCCTGCCCCGCGCGCGCGAACTGGCCGGACACTGGCAGTCGGACTTTCTGGAAGCCGGCGCTGCGGGCCATATCGGTAGCAGCGAGCCGTTGGGCCTGTGGGAGCATGGTGCCACAGCCATGCTCGACTTCGCCAGAAGACGCCTGCCACTCCGGGTCCAGTAACCCGGAGCAGACGCCCTCAGACCTGACGGCCGGAAGGTTTCCAGCGGTTGAGCAGCAGAGAATTGCTGACTACCGAGACGGAACTCATGGCCATGGCCGCCCCCGCCACGATCGGATTCAACATGCCGAACGCCGCCAGTGGCAGGCCCAGAATGTTGTAGATAAAGGCGAAAAACAGGTTTTGCCGGATTTTGGACAGGGTAGCGCTGGACAGGGAAATTGCGTCCAGCACCCCTGTCATTTCGCTCTTCATCAACACGACATCCGCCGTATCGAGCGCCACGGCAGACCCGGCACCGATGGCAAATCCGACATCCGCCGCCGCCAATGCAGGCGCATCGTTGATGCCATCGCCGACCATGCCGACCAGATCGCCCTGAGCGCGATATTTCGCCACGCCCTCAGCCTTGTGCTCCGGCAGAACCCCCGCCAGATACTCATCCACACCAACCTGTCGGGCCACCACAGACGCCGCGCGTTCATTATCGCCCGTCAGCATCACAACACGAATGCCGCGCGCTTTCAGAGCCTGCACGGTCGTCACGGCATCGGTCCGCAGTTCATCCGCCAGCGCGATGATCCCAAGAACCTGACCTGCCTGCGCCACGGCAATAACGGTGTTGCCTTCGCTTTCCAGCGCCGCGACCGGCAGGGACGACAGGTCCAGCCCGCTGTCCTGCATGAACACGGGCGAGCCCAGCCGCGCTTCCTGCCCGTCGATCCGCGCAATAACCCCCTTGCCGGGAACAGCCTCGAACCCTTCGGCCGCGACAGACGCACTGACACCATGGCTCTGCGTGTAATCCACGATGGCGCGGGCCAGCGGATGTTCCGAATTATGCTCCAGCGCCTGTGCCACCCCCAGAAGCGTATCCACCAGAACCCCGTCCGCGGGATGAACCGCCGCAACAGTCGGGCGTCCCAGAGTCAGGGTGCCGGTCTTGTCGACAATGATGGTTTTCAGCTTCTCGGCCCGCTCCAGCGCATCAGCGTTGCGGAACAGAATACCGGATTGTGCGCCCCGTCCCGTCCCCACCATGATGGCCGTCGGCGTGGCCAGACCAAGCGAACACGGGCAAGCAATGACCAGAACAGACACGGCAGAAACCAGACTCCAGACCGCAGATCCGGTGACGGCCCAGCCGATCAGGAACGTCAGAACCGCAATCCCGATAACGGCCGGGACGAAAATACCCGAAACCCGATCGGCCAGACGCTGCACATTCGCCTTGGAGCCCTGCGCCTGCTCGACCATTTTCACGATCCGCGCCAGTGCGGTATCCGCGCCAACCCCCGTGGCCCGCACGCGGAGCGCCCCATTGGCGTTCATGGTGCCGCCAAACACGTCCTGCCCGGCTTCTTTGAGGACCGGCACGCTCTCACCCGTCAGCATGGATTCGTTGACTTCGGACGCCCCTTCAAGGACTTGACCGTCCACCGGCACACTTTCACCCGGCCGCACGACGAAGACATCACCGACATGCATGTCCGCCACGGCCCGGTCCACAATCACGCCATCACGCTCGACATGCGCGATCTGCGGCTGAAGCTGAAGCAGGCTTTCGATCCCGGCGCTGGTGCGGTTTTTGGCCCGCGTTTCCATGAGCTTGCCGAGCGAAATCAGCGTGATAATGGACGCGCTGGCTTCGAAATAGACATGCTGATGCAGCCCGAACACCACAACAACCGCACTGAACAGCCATGCGATGGACGTCCCCAGAACAACCAGCACATCCATGTTGGCCGAGCCGCCACGCACGGCGTTCCACGCTCTGCGATACAGATGCGCGCCACAGACGAACTGAACAATCGTGGCGAACACGAACTGCACCGGAACCGGTACGATCATGCGCCCAAAGAACATGCCGATCATCTCGGCAAAGAGCGGCAGCGAGAGAACAAGCGTCAGGATGAACCGGTTGCGCTCCCGCTTCCAGATTGCCGCACGTTTGGCCTTTGGATCTTCGCGCTCGCCCTCGTCCAACCGAGTTGCGCCAAATCCGGCCTTCTCGATCTTTCCGATCAGATCCGCCGGTTCGACCACGCCAGGAATATAATTGATATGCGCCCGTTCGGCCGCGAAATTCACACTCGCCTGCACGGCAGGCTGCCGGTTCAGGATCTTTTCGATCCGCGCCGCGCAGGCCGCACAGGTCATGCCGGACAACGACAGATCAAGGCTCTGTTCATCCACGGAAAAGCCCGCGCGGCGCACGGCAGCCACAACGGTTTCAATGGAAGACGCCGTATTTTCAAAAGCAACCTGCGCGCGTTCGGAAGCGAAATTGACGGTCGCGCTAACGCCCTCCTGACGGTTGAGGACTTTTTCAATCCGCGCGGCACAGGCGGCGCAGGTCATGCCGCCGACGGGGAAACTGATCGTTTCTGACATCTGCAAAAGGTCCTGTCGGCTAGGGAAGCGGAAGGGAAACTCCGCAAGAAATATACCCCATACCCCTATTTTTCAAGAGTAGAAAAAGCAGCTTTTCCACTTCCAAGAACAATCTCGCGATCATGAAAAACACGCAGCGCATCATGATGCGCCACGCTGATGCATGTGGTGTAGGGCAGAAAGAAAAGAAGGGCCTCGTAAAGACGGCGCTCATTGGCGTCATCCAGAGCGGACGTTGCCTCGTCCAGAAACAGGATCGCAGGCCGGAACAGCAACGCCCGCGCCACCGCCAGACGCTGCTGCTCGCCCGGAGACAGCACAGCGCCCCAGTCCGCAATATCGTCCAGCCGATGGCCGTATTCCGCCAGATTGACGGCTTCCAGAGCCTGCTGACAGGAGGCGGTGTCGTAGTGGTCGGATGTTGCGGGATAGCTCAGCGCCTCACGCAGTGTCCCGGACGGAACATAGCTGCGCTGGGGCAAAAACATGGCCTGCCTGATGTTGAAAGAGACATCCCCCCGCCCGTAACGCCACAGCCCGGCCAGCGCCCGCAGGAACGTGCTTTTCCCCGAACCGGACGGCCCGCGAACCAGCCAGCGTTCGCCGCCCTGCATCGTCAGATCGCCAACCTGCACAATCGGCTTTCCATCCGGCAGGTTCAGGACCAGATCCCGGATCTGCACCGAAGGCGTTTCGGTGGCGAAACGCACAATTCCGCTTTCAGAAGGCTGGCTGACAACCCGCTCGAACTCGCCCAGACGCTGAAGTACCGAGCGCAGGGTCGCCAGATCGGCATAATTGAAAATGAACCATTCCAGACTGATCCGGACCTGCGTATAGGCCGAATTGATCTGCGAATAGAGCCCGAAGCTCAGGGCATGAGCCATCGCTTTGGGGGCCAGCATTAGCCAGAGTGGTATCGTTGCGACTCCGGTATAGAACTCGCTGATGAAATTGACCCGCCACGTATACCGCACAACACTGCGCCAGTTCGTGGCGATATGCGTCAGATAACCAGACAGCCGTAACTGCTCGGCATTTTCGCCCCCATAAAAGGCGATTTGCTCCGAGTTACGCCGAACATCCATCAGCCCCGCACGCAGATCGGCATCGAAATGCTGCTGCCGGTAATTCGCGCCGATCAACGGCGCGCCAAACCGCTCCACTATCCCGGAAGCCAAAAGAGACGTGAGAACCGCGCCCAGAAAAAGATAGCCAGGGATCTGGAAATGACGACCATGCCAGTCAAAAGACAATACCCCCCCGATGTTCCACAGAACAACCGCGAAAGACAGCAGCGTGGTCACCGCATCAATGGCGTCCAGACCCAACTTGAGCGTCTGGACCGTCATCTGGGACAGGTCGTCCGCAATACGCTGGTCGGGGTTGTCGGCCCGGTTGGGGCCATGTTCGAGCCGGTAATACGCCTCTTCCGACAGATACTGCCGCAGATAGACTTTCGTGTTCCACAGACGCCAGCGCATCGAGAGAACCTGCGTCAGATAGGTCTGCGTCGCATGCACCACGACAGAACCGAGTGTCACCAGAAGATAAAACGGCAACATCCCCAGGCAGCGCCCGACCTCTCCTGCGAAGAACGCATCGAAAAACCGGTGATACCACGCCCCGAACCAGACGGCGGACTGAACGTAGAGCACAGACAGCCCGATGGTCCCGCCCAGAAGGGACCAGGCCCACCACTTCTCTTCGGACTTCCAGTAAGGAAAGAGAACTTTCCAGTCCGCAAGGGAATGCGGCGGGGTGGTGTCGTCAGTAGTTTGCACGAAGTGTGGCCATGAAGCTGCGCGGAGCGGCGGGGAAATTGAACTGCCACTGACCGCTGGCCCGTTCGTAATAATACCGGTTGGTCAGGTTGGTCGCATTCAATTGAAGCCGCAGGTGGCGATTGAACCGATACCCCGCCATGGCATCCAGAGTCATGTAACCGCCCTGAATGGTCGTGGCATAACTGCCGCGCAGATTGCTGTTCGCATCAATCCCCGCCCCCACGTTCAGACCTTTAAGAAAACCATCCTGCACATTGTAATGCACCCAGGACTTGAACATGTGATGCGGTGAGAAAACACCCCCGAAATCATTGACCTTCGCATTTGAGACCTTCGTGTCCAGATAGGTATAACCAATCGACACATCCAGCCCCGGCAGGATCTGACCATCGACCTGCGCCTCCCATCCCTGACGGCGGATAGGGCCGGTCGTGATGTAGAACTGCGAGTGATACGGGTCCTGCACCGGCTGGTTGATGCTTTCCATCCGGAACAGCGCGGACGAGAGGTTCAGGCGTCCATGAAAATATTCGGCCTTGAACCCGGTCTCGACCTGATTGCCTTCCTGTGGCGACAGACCACCGCCCCCATAGCTCTGCCTGCCGACAGCCGGCGTGAAAATGCTGGCATAGCTGGCATACCAGGAGATGTTCGGCGTGATCTGATACACCGTGCCCAGATAGGGGGTAAGCTGCCCGCGCAGATCGGCCTGATTGACCCATTCCCCCTTCGGTGCAGGGGAAATGTCCTGAAGTTTTTCATAGTAGCGTGAAACACGACCGCCAAGAATCAGGGACAGATGCCGGATCACTTCCAGTCGGAGTTGACCATAGAACCCCCACTGATAGGCATAGTCGTCCGTCCCGTATCCATCGGCATTCTGCTTGTAATCAAAGCAGCTTGCCGGAGGCTGAGGGACGGCATTGGTGTTTTCGAGGCTGATATTGTTGTAGATATTGTTGCAGTTCACGTTCGCATACTGTGTGATCTGCTCATAGGAATTATAGTTGAACCCGAACAACGCGTGATGCGTCCGGTTGAGCAGCTTGAAACTGCCCTGTGCATACACATCCGCGGAGCGGGACGTATTAGAGCCTTTATATTTGGAGATACCCTGATCCCGGTACTGAAGCGTTCCGGTCGCAGGATTCATTTTGTTCCAGGGCTCGTTATAGAAAGTATTATAGTCCTGGTCATAGAACGTGGCGCGCGCCGTCGCCGTCCAGTCGCCCCAGAGCTTCTGGGTGATGGACGCAATCGTCTGCTGCGTCATGTAGTTCGAATACCCCCAGCTCTGGCTCGGGTTCGCATCCCGGTTACCAGACCACAGGGTATTGGCGGTGGTCAGCGGCAGACCATAATAAGGTGCCGTAATATCCTGCTGCTGGGCAGCATGGGAAACCATAAACGTCGTCGTGGGCGTGACATCCCATTCCAGCGCGCCATAGGCCTGCCATTTGCGCGAATGGGAATATTTGTAGAAAAAATGATTGTCCTGATACAGGTCTGCCGTCCGAAAACGCACGGTTTTCGAGTGGTTCAGCGGAATGGTGATATCCGTATCCACACGATAATTATCGAAACTGCCCACGCTGGCCGATCCGCCCGCAGCGAAGTCCATCCCGGGTTTCTTTGTCACCTGATTGACCACGCCACCCGCGCCGCCCCCGCCCTGCAACAGACCGGAGGAGCCACGAAGCACTTCGATCCTGTCATACATCGACAGGTCAAAGGCCGCATTATTCAGCGTCCCCGCAGCGTTGGGCGTGCCATCAATCGACGTCGTGAGCTGATATCCGCGTGAATAATAATTGGAATTGGCCGTAGAGCCCGGGAAGACCCGGATTCCGTTGATCTGCCGCATCGCATCCGCCATCGTCAGCATGTTGGAATCTTCCATACGCTGCTGGGTGATGACCGAAATAGACTGCGGCACGTCCTTGAGCGCCACGGGGCTTTTCCCCCAGACTTCAACAGCAGGTGCCGTATAGGTGTGGTTGGTGCCCAGAACCTGAATATTTTCGTCTGACGCCGCATCCAGATCTTCGGAAGAGCGAGACGCGGCCGCGACAGGCGCTGGAACAGAGGCCGCGAGAGGAGCTTTCGCAGACTGCACCAAAGGCTTATCAGCGCGGCGCGATACCCCGCAATGCACAGGACGCGGTGCCCTGTGTGTGGCATGGCAAACAGACGGGTGGTTTCTGGCGCGCTCTGAAACCGTATCAGCCAAAGCCGCCGGGCATGCGCCCGCCATCAGGCTGCCCCAGATCAGGGCATGGTGGGAAATAGCGGAAAAGTTGAGCCGACGGCGAGCTGAAATGCCATGCTGTGTCATAATGTCTGTCCTAAAGAGACATGCCAGCCCCATGCAACAGCCCGTTCCACGAAAAGCACCGTGTTACGGCATGAGGCCGGCAATGAAACGCTCCTGTTCAGGAGGAGGCGTGCTCCGGCTTCAGGAAACGACGTCAAATCCCGTGTCTTCGACGACGTCCCTGAACGCTGCGGGCGAAACATGGGCGGGGTCGTAAGAGACCGTCACTTTGCCGCCATCCAGCACGATATCAACGCCCGTTACGCCGTTTACGGCTTCAAGAGCGCGCTGGAGCTTGCCCGAACATCCGTTGCAGGACATGCCCTCGACCGTCATGTGCGCTGTTTCTGTCATGTCATGAAATCCTTGAAAGAGAGAAAAATTCCCCCAGTGAGGGCATATCCACATACGATGCGGGGGTATGGTTTATACAACTATTCGCCATAAAACGATTCTGGCAACAGTTATTATTCAACGATCATATTTTGGTATATATACCGCACCGGGGTATATAATTTTTCATATTGCCTCCGAAACAGATTCGACAAGACAATTTTTTCAGACACGAAAAAATAATCTTTTCCGATCCCCCGGCTGGGTATAGGGTCACATCAGATTCGAACGATGAATCGCTCCGTTTCTTCCCCTTCTGTGGTGATTTCTGATGGTCAGGACACATGCCCGGATCTGGATCGGCCTGCTGGCCTGCCTGCTCATGCAGGTGGGGCTGCTGCTTGGCGCATCCACCGCGCAGGCCAGATCTGAAGCCCCCCACATAGCCATGACCCACATCGCCATGACGATGCATCACATGGCCCATCACCAGAAGCCGGATGCCACGGATTGCTGCAAAACCTCAGCGTTCCACGCAATCCCTCATCCGCAACAGTCTTCCGAAGGCTGCTGCCATACGCATGCGGTCTCGGCCGACCCCATGCTGACAATGGCGTCCGTCCACCCGTCCGGCCCGGCTCATACGGCCGCGCGCGTCTTTGCCTCCGGGCTGCAAGGCCGTTTCAGCGGCACGGACTGGATCCCTGCCTCACCGCCTCCCAAACCCCGCGCAATCTGACACACGCCTGACCGGCGTGGACCCGTCCTGCTGCCCAAAATAGGCATTCAGGGCCTGATCCTCTGTCATTTTTACGGATTTTTCCTCATGACCTTTCCGTCCCGCTTCCGGGGCGGCCTGACACGACGGCGTTTCGTGACGGGGATCGGTGCAGGCGGCCTTCTGGCAGCCCTGCCCCGCACCTCACAGGCGTTCTCGTCCACGGCTGTTCCCCTTGGAGGTTCTCCCCTCAGGGCCTCTTCGGGTATCATACCCCCCACCCCTTCTAACCGGTGGGATCTGAAGGTTGGCCACACGCGCATTTCGCTCGATGGCAAGACCATGCACGCCCCGACCGTCGGCGGCACGGTGCCCGGCCCGATCCTGCGCTTCAGACAGGGCGATACCGTCAGCATCAACGTGACCAACACGCTGGATGAACCGACCTCGATCCACTGGCACGGCATCCGCACGCCCGCGAATATGGATGGCGTCCCGGGGTTGAGTTTCGGCGGCATCGCCCCCGGCGAGACCTTCACCTATCGCTTCAAACTCCATCAGAGCGGCACCTACTGGTATCACAGCCATTCGGGGATGCAGGAAGCGATGGGCCTGTATGGCGCGATGGTGGTCGACCCACGCCTCCCGGACCCGAACGCCTGCGACCGCGATTACGTCATTTTCCTCGCTGAATGGACGGATGTTATGCCCCATGACATCGTCAGCAACCTCAAGATGCAGGACGACTATTACGTCTTCCGCCAACGCACGGCAGCGTCTTTTCCGAAAGAAGCGCGCGAGGCCGGAAGTGCGGGTGCGGCCCTCGCGGACCGTCTGGCCTGGTCGAAAATGCGCATGGCCGCGACCGACATCGCAGACGTCTCGGGCGCGATTTACACCTACACGCTGAACGGCCACGCCCCGGACATGAACTGGAGCGGCCTGTTCCGGCCCGGCGAAAAAGTGCGCCTGCGCTTCATCAATGGCTCGACCATGACGTTTTTCGACATCCGGATTCCGGGGCTCGAAATGCTGGTCGTGCAGGCGGACGGCAATGATATCGAACCCGTCCCCGTGGACGAGTTCCGCATCGGCGTGGCGGAAACCTATGACGTGATTGTCCAGCCGAAGGACGAGCGCGCCTATGCCATTTTTGCCCAGAGCGAAGACCGCACCGGCTACGCAAGAGGCACCCTTGCCCCACGCGAAGGCATGATTGCGCCGCTCCCGCCGATGGACCCGCGCCCCGTCCGCACCATGGTCGATATGGGCATGGGAAACATGAAGCCCGGCGAAAGCATGAAGGACATGGATATGTCCGGAGACATGTCGGGCATGAAAATGGATGGTGACATGGCCGGAATGGACATGAAAGGCATGGAGATGAGCCACATGGCCATGCCGAAAATGGAAGTGGACGACCCCGGCCCGCCGCCCATCAATGTCGAAAACCAGATGCGCGCCATGATGCCCATCGACCGCACTGGCAGCCCCGGCGACGGGCTGGAAAACAACGGCCGCCGCGTCCTGAACTACAAGCAACTCCGCGCCACCCGTCCCGGAGCAGACCTGCGACCGCCAACGCGGGAGATCATCCTGCATCTGACCGGCAACATGGAGCGCTATATCTGGGGCTTCAACGGTCGGAAATTCTCGGAATCCGGCCCGATCCGCCTCAAACTCGGCGAACGTGTGCGCTTCACGCTCATCAACGACACCATGATGGAACATCCGATCCATCTGCACGGACTGTGGAGCGAACTGGAAAACGGTCAGGGCGATTACCGCCCTTACAAGCACACCATCATTTCCCAGCCGGGCTCGAAGCTGAGCTATCTCGTGACGGCCGATACCCCCGGCATGTGGGCGTATCACTGTCACCTGATGTATCACATGGATCTGGGCATGTTCCGCACGGTGATCGTGGCATGAAACACGCCTTTTCTCTCGTGGTTCTGTCCATTCTCGCCCTGTCCGGCACGGCCCGCGCCGACCAGCCGGTCTATCATGCTGCCGATGCGCCGGAAGCGACCCCGGTCGTCTATATCGGCAACATCAAACCCGCCATGGACCAAGGCACCTGGCTGCACGGCATCTTCAACCAGCTTGAAGGCCGCTATGCGCCCGGCGGCACCGATTTCCGCTGGGACGGCGAAGCGTGGTTCGGCGGCGATTACAACAAGATCTGGCTCAAATCCGAAGGCACGCTGGAGAAAGCCCGCCTGAGCGATGGCGACCACGAACTCCTCTATACGCGCTCGATTTCGTCCTACTGGAACCTTCAGGGCGGCGTGCGGATGGACCTTGATGACGGCCCGACCCGCACTTGGGGCGCGTTCGGCATCGAAGGTCTGGCGCTCTATGAGTTCGAGTTCGAGGCCACGGCCTATGTCAGCGATCGCGGACGCTTCGCCGCCCGCGTGGAAGGCTCTTACGACTTCCTGCTGACTAACCGCCTGATCCTCCAGCCACAGGCCGAGTTCAATTTCTACACGAAGTCCGACACGGGACGTCAGGCTGGCGCCGGTCTGTCGGATGTCGATGCCGGCCTGCGCCTGCGATACGAACTCTGGCGGAAATTCGCGCCTTATGTGGCCGTGACCTACTCCGGATATCTCACACAAGCCCGCCGGATCGCCCGTGACCAGCACGACGACACCGGCTCCGTCCGCTTCAGCCTCGGCGTCCGAAGCTGGTTCTGATTCCAAAACCCCACACAAGAAAGTCACACATCATGCGCAAGACCCTCCTCGCACTGACCGCCCTCATCGCAACCGGCACGGCCTACGCCGATCCCTCCATGCCCGGCATGGATATGAGGCATATGGAGATGGGCGGTAAAAATGCCATGACCATGTCGTCCCCCAAAACGCAGGACCCGATGGCCGGACTAAACATGGATCAGCAGATGACCCTGTGCGCGCATCTTGAGACGCTCAGCAAACAGAACAGCCCGCTGACGCCGAAGATGAAGCAGCAGCGCGCCGCCTGTCAGAAAATGGATATGGGCATGACGAGCCAGCCAGCCCCCGGCGAAACGCTGGACCGCTGATTCGTCAGCGCATCATCCGGCGGACGACCTGGAGAAGCTCGTCAATCGCGTCTTCTCCACCGTCTTCCTGCACCGCCCGGCGCACGCAACCATTGGCATGGGAGGACAGGATCTGGATGGACACACCATCCAGCGCCGACTTGATGGCGGAAATCTGGGTCAGGATATCCACGCAGTAGCGGTCGTTCTCGATCATGTTGAGAACACCGCCGACCTGCCCCTCAATCCGGCGGACGCGGTTCGTCAGGGCCTTCTTGCGGGGCTGCTCGACACGGCGGCCGTCATCGTCCAGCGGCGCACAGTTCTCGCAGACATCCACTGCATGCTCATTCCGGGATAGTGCCATTACTGGATCCGCCCTTTAGTCAGACATCCGAACATCACTCATGGGTCCATGTCCGCCCATCCGGGTCCGCCCTCAAGCGCACCCGTAGCGCGTGTGTATGCCCCGCTACGTCGGGAATTGCCAGTCCGCAGACGCCGATCCGCCTTTTCCCAATCGAAAAACCGAGTCTCCCGCAGGAAAACGGGCCTCCTGTTGCGTCAGTAAGGTGCAGATATTCCGTTTCAATATGGGATATTGCTCCGGCCTATGTCCCGTCAGCAGGGATTTTCGTAAAATTTATTATAAAATCCGGCGATTTCTCCAGTCCCAGACAGTGCCCCGGGCCGCACTTGATGCAAATCATTCTCACTCCCCTTCCCGGATGGGCCGGATGCGCCTATCTAGAACGGAGGACGGAGCCTGTAAGCCTCCGTGCATACTCACCGGGGTACGGAACTGATGTTGTATCTGGATACACTGCCCAAGGGCGGACATGCCGTGATCGAAAAGGTCGAACAGCGTGCGCCTCTGGACCCGATCGCCACACGCCTCGGCGAACTGGGCTTCGTGCCCGGCGAAGCCGTACAGGTCGTCGCGACCGGCCCGATGGGCAGAGATCCGATTGCCGTGCGTCTGGGCACATCACGCTTTGCCCTGCGTCGTGGCGAAGCCGCCCGCGTCGGCCTGCGGACCGTTTCCTGACACCCCATGAGTGCAACCGAGTCCCCGCAGACACCCGCGTCCTCTCTGCATATCGCCCTCGTCGGAAATCCGAACTGCGGCAAGACCTCCCTGTTCAACCAGCTGACGGGCAGCCGTCAGAAAGTCGCCAACTACGCGGGCGTCACGGTCGAACGCAAGGAAGGCTTCTTCACCACACCCAACGGCCGCGCCATCCGCGTGCTCGACCTGCCGGGCGCCTACAGCCTTGATTCGACAAGCCCGGACGAGGACGTCACACGCGATGTCTGTCTCGGACGTCATCGGACCGAACCCCGACCGGAAATGCTGGTAGCCGTTATTTCGGCGACCAACCTGCGGTTGCATTTGCGCTTCCTTCTGGAACTGAAGCAGCTGGGCCTCCCCGTCGTCGTCGCACTGAGCATGATGGACGAAGCCCTCCGCCACGGTCTTCAGATCGACGTCGCAGGATTGCAGGCCGATCTGGGCATCCCCATCGTCCCGGTCATCAGCGTCAACCGCGCAGGCGTGATACCGCTGATTCAGGCGCTGGATCTTCCCCTCCCGGCTCCGCCTGTGCCTCTTCCGGCAGGGCTGGACCCGCATATGGAAGTCCGGCGGCTGCTCGCGACCTATGTCGTCGATCCCGCCTCCGGAACGGACCGCCTGACGGACCGGCTGGACCGCGTGTTTCTGCACCCAGTCTGGGGTCCGGTCATTCTTCTGATCGTGCTGTTCGTCATGTTCCAGACCGTCTTCGCGTGGGCGCAACCGCTCATGGACGGTCTGGGCAATGGCATCTCCCTCTTTGGAGAGATCGTTCTCAAACCGCTGCCGGGCGGCGTCCTGCACAGTCTGCTGGCGGACGGTGTACTGGCGGGTGCAGGCACGGTCATCGTGTTCCTGCCGCAGATCCTCATCCTGTTTTTGTGGATTCTCGCCCTTGAGGAATCCGGCTATCTACCACGCGCGGCCTTCCTGCTCGACCGGCTGATGGCGCTGGCGGGACTGAGCGGACGCTCCTTCATTCCCCTGCTGTCAAGCTTCGCCTGCGCCATTCCCGGCATCATGGCGGCCCGCACGATCCAGAACCCGCGGGACCGTCTGGTCACGATCCTGATCGCACCGCTCATGACCTGCTCGGCACGCCTGCCGGTCTATACGCTGCTGATCGGCGCGTTTGTGCCACACCGGAGCGTGCTCGGGATCTTCGGCCTTCAGGGGCTGGTGCTGTTCGGGCTCTATGCCGTCGCCATCGTCAGCGGCGTGATCGCCGCGCGGGTCATGACGCGGGGTGTGAAGTCCGAAGAACATCCGCTGCTGCTCGAACTGCCGTCCTATCGCCGCCCGAATCTCAGGAGCCTTGCGCTCGGACTGTGGCAACAGGCGGTGATGTTCCTCTCCCGCGTCGGCACGATCATCGTCACGCTGAACGTGCTGCTCTGGGCGCTGTCGAGCTTCCCGCTCCCCCCCGCAGGCGCACCCGGGCCGGCCATCGATTACAGTCTGGCGGGGCGGATCGGCCATCTGATGCAGTGGGTTTTCGCGCCCATCGGCTTCAATTGGCAGATTTGCGTTTCGCTCATTCCCGGCCTTGCCGCGCGTGAAGTGGCGGTCAGTTCGCTGGCCACCGTCTATGCCATCGGGGCCACCGATGACGGGGCGGCCGACAGGCTTCTGCCCCTGCTCTCGACGCAGTGGAGCATGGCCACGGCCTTCTCGCTGCTGGCATGGTATGTTTATGCGCCGCAATGCATTTCGACGCTGGCTGTCATGCGTCGGGAAACCGGATCGATCAAAACCGTTCTGGGAGCTGCGGCGTATCTATTCGGTCTGGCCTATCTGGCCGCATTTCTGACCTATCACATCACCCGCGCCATTACGGGAGCTCCCTGATGCTCGAATTTGCTGTTGCCGTCCTGATTGTCTGCGCGGCCGCCATCTATTGGTACGCGCGCCTGTTTCCCGTCGGATGGGGCCGAGTGCGAACGGCTTTGGGCCTGTCCACACCACAGCCCACCGCAGGCAAGGGCTGCGGCGGCTGTTCGGGCTGTGACCGCTCGGGCAAGGGTGGCTGCCACTAAGGTAGCCGCCCTCTTTTTCAGGCTTTCTGAAGGCCCGGATTGCCACGCTCAACCGCAAAGCTGGCATAAGTGGAGAGCTTGCCCCCCGGCACCATGACCCGGTCGATCGTTTTCAGATCGGCATGCCATACTTCCGGCCCCACATCACACAGAACATAACCGCGCTTGTCGGTCGTAGCTTTCAGATGCGGGTTTTCACTGCGGGCAATGCGACTGAAATGATCGTCGTCGCCCAGACCATCCGCTCCCGATGAAATGGACGTCGCAAGGAACTCCACCGAAACCGGCTTGCCACGTCCCGGCTCAATCAGCAGATCCCCAGCGAAGTGCCGATGCGCGTCCCCTGTCACATTCACCACGTTTCCGGGGCAATGCGTATCGATGAAATCCAGCAGGCGCTTGCGGCTGTACAGATAGCCCGACCACTGATCCATGCTGTAGGTCAGTTCGGAATGCGCGGACTTCCGATGCGCCAGATCCATGATCATGACCTGATGCGCCAGCAGGTTCCATTTCGCGTCCGACCGCCCCAGACCATCAAACAGCCACTGCTCCTGCTGCGCGCCCATCATGGTGCGCTCGGGAGACCAGACGTCCTTGCCCTGCGCAGCATTTGTGTCACCATACGCCTGATCGCTGCGATACTGGCGCGTGTCCAGCACGAACATGTTCATCAGATCGCCAAAGGTGAAGCTGCGATAGAGCTGCATGTGGCTGCCATCGGGAATGGACGTCGCCCGCAGCGGCATGTTCTCGTAATACGCCTGTAGTCCGACCGCCCGGCGCAGACGGAAAATCTCCGGCGGCGTCCCGTCCTGATCGGTATCTCCGGCCCAGTTATTGTCGATCTCGTGGTCGTCAAAGCTGACAATCCATGATGTCGCCGCATGGGCGGCCTGAAGATCCGGGTCCAGCTTATACTGGGCGTAACGGCGGCGATATTCGTCCAGCGAATAACATTCCGGCCCGACATGACGCCGCAGAACATGCGCCTTGCGCCCGTCGATATCACGCAGATGGTCGCCGCTATCCGCGCTTTCGTAAATATAGTCGCCATAATGGAATACGAAGTCGATCGGCTCGTTCGCGATGGCGCGCCAGGCGGTGTAGTAGCCATATTCGTAGTGCTGGCAGCCGGCTGCGGCAAAACGCACGCGCGACAGCGGCGCACCCGGCATTGGCAGCGTCCGCCCCCGCCCAACCGGGCTCTGATAGCCCGCGATGTGGAAACGGTACCAGTACGGCCGGTCCGGCCTCAACCCCGCAACCTCGACATGAACCGAATGGCCAAGCTCCGGATGGGCGAGCGCCTGTCCGCTCTGCACGGGTTTCGAGAATGTCTCATCCTCGCTGACCTCCCAGCCCACCAGAACCGGTTTGAGAGCCTCCATGCCGCCTGCCTCTTCCAGCGGGTCGGACGCAAGGCGCGTCCACAGCACCAGACCGTCCGAAGCCGGATCGCCGGAAGCCACGCCAAGCTGGAACGGAGTGGCTTTAAAACTCGGATTTTTCTCCAGATCGCGCGGGACAGCAGCCCGCAGCGCACGCACGCGCGTCGAGAGGAGGAGACCCGCACCAAGGCCGGTCAGCAGGCTTCTACGTTTCATGAACACCATGCAGCAGTTCTTTCCTACGAAGCCCGGCTTCCTGCGAAACCGGGCTTCCAGAGGTCTTTGGACACACGCCCTCCGCTCTGTGGACACATGAAATGGAGATTTGCCCACTCCCCCAAACGCCATTTCATGAAACTGTCACGAATGTGGCCGCGCGAATTCCCTAAACGCTATCGCGCCGCAGCCCCGAGGGGGTCTTTCAGGGCGCGGTGATTCGGAAACATCCAGAAACGGGAACATGGATGCGCTGTCAGCAGGAATGGTTGCGCCTTTATCGCAGGGTGCGTTCCCGGACCCGTCGGGATGATGCGGACGACCACCTTCAGAACGCGCTCATGAGCTATTTCGAGCGTCCCGAAGGCAGCGTGCAGCATCAGGACGCCTATATCACCCGAAGCGCCGTGAATTCCTCGCTCAACGCGATCCGCCGCGAACGGCAGGGATATGTGCAAGCGGCGGACGACTTCGAAACCCTCGTCAATGTCCCCGACCCTGCGCCCTCGCAGGAGGATATTTACGAATCAACGCAGAAACTGGCGCATTTCCACGAAGGCTGTGAACAGCTTCCAGACCGGACCCGACAGATCTTCCTGATGAACCGTGTGGAAAAAATGAAGTACAGTCATATTGCGAAATCGCTGGGGATCAGTGAAAGCAGCGTTGAAAAACATATCGCAAAGGCGCTGATCTTCCTTTCAACATGGATGGATCACTGAAATACCAATCTGATGGACTTCATCAAACTCCGCGCGGCAGAATGGATTGCACGTCTCCATGCCGAGGACTGCACACCGCTCGACCATGACATGTTCCGCGACTGGCTGGCGAGCGATCCCCGGAACGGACCGGTTTTCGAACATCTGACGGAGCTGTGGGAACTCTCCGGAGGCGCACGCACACCACCCGTCGTTGCAAAACCAGTTCAGATCGCCCGCCGCCCTGTGCTCAGCCGAAGACATGCGCTGGCCGGGTTGGTGGCTGCGGCTTTTCTGGCCGTTCCGCCATGGGAAGGGGCCCATGCCAGCCGGATCGAAGAGACCGGAATTGGAAGCATCCGCGACGTCCGCCTCACGTCCCGGACGGATTGCCGCCTCGACACCCAGACGCGCCTTGTGGTGGGCGCGAACAGTCAGCAGGCGCGGCTGTGTCACGGGCAGGTCCTGCTCTCGGTGGCCGGACCGGACCCGTTCCATCTTTCCGCCGACGGCATGACCGTACAGCTTCATGACAAGACATCCGCCGATATCCGCATCAATCGCGGCAATACGGAAGTCACAGCTATCCGGGGCAAGGTGTTCCTGACCGCAGCCGCCCTGCGCGAGGCCGGACGCTGGGTGATGCCGGGACAGCGCCTGCGGATGGATCGCCACGGCGGCTGGAACATCGATTATCCCGATCTGGAAACATTGCTCTCCTGGCAGAGCGGCGAACTGGTGTTCCGCAATCAGCCGCTGGCGGAGGTGATTCAGGAAATTAACCGTTACGCCTCCCGCCAGATCGTCCTGTCCGCGCCGCGTCTGGCCTCGCAGCGTCTGAGCGGCGTGTATCATGTACGTCAGGGGGATGCGTTTTTGCAGATGCTCCCGCATCTGCTGCCCCTGCGGATCCGTCCGGCCCATAACGCTTACGAAATCGTCGCTTTATGACGTTTCGATGAAAACCGCTGCATCGCGCTGAGGTTTTCATTTTCTCATCTGTCTTCCTGTCGAGACCGCTTTCAGGCCCGACGACAGGAAACGAGCCCCATGACCCCGCCCCCCGTTACCCCCGCCGCACCGTTCTGCTTCTGTCGGCAGGCGCGACCATTCTGACGCATTCGCTGTCCAGCGCCTTCGCAGCCCCCAGCACTCCGGTGCATATCGCGCCGCAGCCCATGGCACAGGCCCTCGTGACGCTCGGGCATCAGACGGGCCGCAACATCATTTTCACCTCCGATGCCGTGGCCCATCTGCGCGCGCCTGCCGTGGACGGCACGCTGTCGCCCGACGATGCGGTCAAACGCCTGCTGCGCGGGAGCGGACTGAAGGCAGAGGCCATGCCGGATGGCGGCGTCATCATCCGCAAGGACCCCTCCGCGCGCCCAAAGCCGCAGCGCCTGCGTGAAGCGCAGGCGCATGACATCGAACAGATCGTCGCCACCGGCCACCGCACACGCTCCGTCATGAGCGTCAGCGGCGACGAAATGCAGACGCTGATGCCGGGTCAGAGCCCGATGCAGGCACTGGACCTTTTGCCGGGTGTGACGTTCACCAACGTCGATCCGTGGGGCAATAACGAGCAGAATTCCAGCATTTACGTCCACGGTTTCAACCAGAACCAGCTCGGCTACACGATGGACGGCGTCCCGCTCGGAGCAGGGGCTTACGGCAACTATAACGGCCTGTCTCCGCAGCGTGCCGCCATCAGTGAAGACATCGGTTCAGTTTCCCTGTCGTCCGGCGCCGGTGCGCTGGGCACGGCTTCAACCAGCAATCTGGGCGGAACGATCGAATTCACCACGCGCGATCCGAAGCAGAAGGCTGGTGCCACAATCAACCAGACCTTTGGTAGCTATTCCACCTTCAGAACATTCGCGCGCGTCGATACGGGCAATTTCGGCAACGGCAACTCGGCCTATATGGCGTTTGCCCGTCAGGACGCCCGCCCGTGGAATCTCGGCAATGCCAACCGGCAGGGCGGTTATCAGGTGAACGGGAAATTCGTCCACAAGGGCGAGAACACCACCATCACCGCCTATTTCGACTGGCAGAACAAGGCCGAGCCCAACACGCAGGGCCTGACGGCGCCTACCGACCTCTATGCGCGCGGGGCCTTCTTCCCGGACCTGAACGCCGCCATGGCGGGGTATCCGGCTGAAAGCTCAACCAAAGCCGGACCGGCAACGCCGAACAACAAATATTACTTTTCCGCCGCACAGCGCACGGACTACCTGACCTATCTGAAAATTTCCCACCGGTTCTCCCCGAACCTGAACTGGGACAACCAGCTTTACTTCCATTACGACGACGGCGCGGGCGTGGTCGCGACCTCCATCCGCACCAATGCGATCCTGACGATCCTCGGCTCCTATCTCGACCCGACCGGCACGAAATACATCAAGAACGGACAGTTCACCTACAGCGTCGCGGGTATTGATCCGAAGGTCTGGAACGCCACGGGTGGCACGGGTTTTGCCGTCCGCACCACGGAATACAGCGATTATCGCGGCGGCCTGATCAGCACGCTGCACTACCGCCTCGGCCATCACAATATCGAGCTGGGTGGCTGGTATGAGCGCAACAACAACGAACAGGGGCGCTACTGGTATCCGCTGACGCAGAATGACACGCTGACGCCCTATACGCGCCCGACCAACCCGCTGTTCACGCAGTGGAACAACGCGTTCTACACCAATACTTTCGTGACGCATCTTCAGGATAGCTGGAAGGTGACGTCTCGCCTGACGCTGACGGCGGGCTTCAAGTCCGAAATGGTCTATACGAACGGCACACTCCCGGTGGCCGCCCTGCCGCAGTCCCTCGCCTCTTCGGTGAAGGGGGCGAAGAAGATCGTCGATACCAGCACCAATACTGTCGCGGGCGGAACCATTCCGTCCTACAAACCGTTCCTGCCCGCCTTCGGTGCGTTATGGAACGTCACACGGCACGAACAGCTCTTTGCCAATATTCAGGAGAACATGAACTCCTTTGCCGCCACCGGATACGGCTCGACCTCACCCTGGGCGGTGTCGGATCAGGCGGATTTCGAGAAGTTCAAGCGCAGCGGCAAGCCGGAAACATCTTGGACCTATGAAACCGGCATCCGCACCAGCCATCCGATCAATACGCGCATCCTGACCGGGGTCAGCGGACAGCTCGAATATTATCACGTCGATTTCTACAACCGCCTCGGCACCATTTCACCGCCGGGTCAGGGTATTTCAGGCGTCGGCAATACGGTGGCAAACCTTGGCAGCGTCTCGACCAACGGCATGGACATGTCGTTTACGCTGCGCTTCGGACCGCATTTCTCGATCTATGATGCCGTGTCCTATGTCAGCAGCATTTACGGCAACGATTTTATGGATGGTGCGACGCTCTATGCCACCAAGGACAAGAAGGTTCCGGCCATTCCGGCATGGTCCGACAAGTTTGCCGTCAACTACAATCAGGGCGGCTTCAACGCCCAGTTCAGCGGCAGCTATATGGGCGTCCGTCCGGGCACCATCACCAACAGCGTCATGGTGCCACCGCGCGTGCAGCTTGCCTTCAGCTCCAGCTACACGTTTCACCAGATCCCGCACATGAACAGCCTCAAGCTCCAGTTCAACGCCAGCAACCTGACGAATGCGCGCTCCTGGTCCACGATCGCCGCCGGAGATGCCAGCACCTATACCGGCTACCCCACGGCCCCGCGCATGTTCTTCGGAACGGTGTCCGCAGCTTTCTGAACATGCCCTGAATGCCGGCGAGCCCTTCCGACCGGGCGGCTCACCGGCATTTCCCGCATTCTCAGTTCAGCGGAATAATACCCTGCTTCCTCATCATCTCCGGTGCGGTTTTCTTAAGCTCGTCCACTGTTGCAGCCGTGACTGGCGGAGCATTGTTTCCCCATGCTTTTCGGATGAACGTTACGACATCTGCAATCTGCTGCGAGCTGAGCATGTTTCCATAGGCCGGCATGGCAAAGGCGGACGGCGCTCTGGTCATTCCTGGCAGCACCGCACCACTTTGCACCACATGCACCAGAGAGGCCGGATCATCACTCATGAGCACCGGATTACCCGCGAGCGGCGGAAAAGCGGGCGCATATCCACGACCATCGGAACGATGGCACGCCGCACAATGATCCACATAAACCTTGGCTCCCGGAGCCGAAACATCTCCCGCCTGTAACGCGGACGCCGCTTCCGGATCATACCTCCATGCCGACAAAGCCGGATTATGCGGTTGCAGCGACAGCAGATACTGCGCCATCGCGTGGAGGTCTGCATCCGTCAGATGCTGCGTTCCATGGAAAATGGCATCGGTCATACCTCCGAATGCTTCACCCCGCCGGTTACGACCGGTCGCAAGAAACTGGACGATATCGTCTTCGGACCAGCCCGCAAGACCGGTCCGCTGATCCTGCCGCAGACTGGTCGGGACGAAACCGTCGATTGGCGCGCCCCCGGAGAGGAACAGTGATCCACTGCTGTTTGAAAGCGACTTCTCCTGCATCGCCAGTCCTCGGGGAGAATGGCAGGCCCCGCAATGGCCTGGTCCTTCCACAAGATAAGCGCCGCGTCCTATCCCATCATTGGGAAGAGACCGCATGACGTCTTTCTGTGCTGCGCGAATAGAAGGCGAGAACACCGCCCGCCAGATGGTCATTGGTAGACGGATGGACAGCGGCCATGCAATCCGGTTGGAAGGCGCCGGCTGATCAACCGGCTGAACACCCTTCATGAAATAGACATACAGAGCATGAATGTCTGCATCGCTCATGCGGGCATAGGACGGAAAGGGCATTGCCGGATAAAGGCTTGCTCCGTCCCGGCGTACGCCTTCACGTACGGCACGGGAAAATTCGGCCTCCGAATAGGCACCAATTCCATGCGTGGCGTCCGGAGTGATATTGGATGAATAGATCGATCCAATCGGTAGCTTGAACTCCATACCGCCCGCGAAATTACCCCGTCCGCTGACCGTATGACAGGCGCTGCAATCGGAAGCCTCCGCAACATATTGTCCCTGTTTGACAAGGGCATTTGTATCTTCTGCATGCAGATCCGAAACGAAACCTGTCAGCAGGACAGCAGCGCTGAAAAACGCTGCGCGGGAAAACAAACCGTATGTCATGCCTGCACCATCGGACCTGGATTTTTCAGATAGGTCGTCCGGATATGATAAGCCGCCCAGTAAGCCAGAGCCGCAACCATACCGGTCGGATTATACCCCATTCCCTGCGGAAACGCGCTGGCTCCGATGACGAAAACATTCGAAACGTCCCAGCTCTGCAGATAACGGTTGACGCAACTGGTTTTAGGATCAGTACCCATGACAGCGCCTCCACCCAGATGTGTGGTCTGATACCGGCGGGTATCGAAAACCTCGCCGTCTTTCAGCATTCCCAAAGAATAACGGGTTGCCCCCATCGCCTTGATAACAGGCTCGATTTTACCAACCACATACTGGTTCATACGGATGTCATTCTCTTTCCAGTTAAACGTCATCCGCAGCAAGGGCTGCCCATAGGCATTGGTGTAGGTAGGATCAAGATCCAGATAAACATCCCGATACGCCATGTTGCTGCCATGGGCGTCGATCGTCAGAGAATGACGATACGTGTCCACCATTGCGTCTTTGTACCCTTCGCCCCATGTGGGGGCCTTGCCGCCCGGCCCGCCGACAGCCGCCGCAATCGGCTTGACGCCCGCCTGATTGACCCAGACCGGTGATCCGCCCACAAAACCAAGAGGGCCGTGATCGAAATTCATGCTGTTGAAATCATCAATCGCCACACCTGCCCCACCAGCACCGACAAAAAGATTCGTGTACTGTTTGGGAGAGAGCCAGGCCCGGGACGTCGTGATTGTCTGATAGACGAAATTCCGTCCGACCGTTCCGGTATTCTGTTTCGGATCATAAGGCTGCCCAATACCCGAGAGCAGCATCAGATGAACATTGTGAAACTGAAAAGCGCTGATAATGACAAGATCAGCGTCCAGCTCGACCTGCTTCCGGGTTCGCAGATCGAGATAGGTCACACCAGTCGCCTTTTTCCTGTCAGCATCCAGATTGACTTTAAGAACATGCGCTTTGGTGATCAGTGTGAACTTTGAATCCTGACGCAGCGCAGGGAGAATATTCACATTCGGGGAGGCCTTCGAATACATGTAGCAGTCATATCCACTGCAATATCCGCAGAAATTGCATGGCCCCATCTGCGCACCATACGGATTGGTGTATTGTGCCGACGCATTCGCGGCAGGCAGCGCGTACGGGTGGTAACCCACGCTCGCAGCAGCAGTCCTGAACAGACTGGCCGAATAAACATCGCCCATCGCCGGGAGCGGAAAGGCATCGGAACGGTCAGGGGCAAAACGGTTTCCCTTCCCCACAACCTTCCCGTTGATTGTATATGGCTCTCCTGACGTGCCGAAAACCTTCTCCGCCTTATCGAAAAACGGCTCCAGCTCTTCATAGGTCACGCCATAGTCCTGAAGATTCATACCCTCGGGAATGAAGCTCTTGCCATAACGGGCGACAACATTGGTGCGCAGGGCCAGATCGTCCGGCGCAACACGGAAATGCACGCCCGACCAATGCAAACCGGCACCGCCAACCCCCTCGCCCGGCAGAAACGCTGCCAAACGGCGATATGGCAAGGCTTCCTGATCCAGCGTGTTCCGGATCGTGACGGTAGACTTCGACATATTCTGGAAAAGGCGATGACGGATCGCCCCCCTCAGTTCGTCGATGGAGGTTGGATAATCGCCCTCAACAGCAGTGGCGCGCTCATCACCACGCTCCAGCATGACAACAGACAGCCCCGCTTCCGTCAGTTCCTTGGCCAGGATTGAACCCGCCCAGCCCGCACCGATCACAACGGCATCAACTTTTTTTGCACACATATTCTGAAAATCCTCAGGCAGTTTCGCCAGATATCGAAACAGGCCCGAAAGGATACGGCGCCCCTTTCTGGTTGACCCAGTCCATGAAATCAGCCCGCGCGCCGGGGAAGCCGAGAAGCATCCAGCCCGCAAGACCCTTGTTGCCGCCGTAAAGGGGATCGGAGAAAACGCCTTCGAGCGTGTTCTGGCGCAGCTGCTCGAAAAACGTATGGGCAGGTACCGCGCCCAGCATCATTTTTCCCTGTTCGAACGTCTTGAGAAGAGCGGTCTGGTCCGAAGGTTCAAGCTCGTCGAAACGCTGTCCTTTAAGCTGGCGCGCGTAGGCATTCGCAGCTTCAATAGACTGTCGATAGAGATCACGCGGCGGCAAAGAGAGCTGATACCCCAGATTAGGCGCCCCTGACCGAAACGGGCCGGACATGTACCACAACTCACCATGGCCATAAGGAGTATTCATCTGCCGATCGATGAACTCCGGCGCCCCGAGTACCGCGCCATCAGGCCCATGAGCATCTGCAGGGAATATTCTCGCACAGGCGGCATTCAGAAAACGCCATTCCTCGGGCGTAAAATATTGCGGTTGATACGGTCGGCTGCTTTCCGACTGTAACGCATCAGCCCAGACCTTGTGGCCCCCGTAAATCCAGAACGACGTTGACCCCAAAAGACCCGCGGTGAAATTCCGCCGCGTTGAAGAAGGTAGCTTCATTTGATACTCCACTGACACACATGACGTGACGACATGAAATGATTCTGCATAATGGCATCCCTCTGCCTTTTCCCTTTGCGCACTTGAGGAAGTATGGGATGCTCACGAAAAAGAGATCCGCTCCCGGAGAGACCTTATTTTGAATAATGACGACACGCCGCAGCTCCCAGGAGGGATTTGACAAGCATGAATGGCCCTCAGAAAGCAGTAACTCTCAATTCTGTTGCTGTTGAAGCAGGGGTCTCGCGCGCCACTGCGTCTCTTGTTCTTCGAAGCAGCCCCCTGGTTTCTGTGAGCACGAGAGAACGGGTCATCGCTGCGATGGACAAGCTGGGCTATATTTACAATCGAGGTGCCGCAAATCTCCGGGGGCAGAAAACCGGCACCATCGGACTGGTTCTTTGTGATATCGGCAGCCCTTTCTACAGCCAGTTGATGCTGGGGATCGACGAGATCATCGTGGAAGCCAGTATTGTCGCAATCCTGGTCAACAGTGCCGAAAACCCCGAGAGACAGCTCAGACAGGTCCGGCGTCTGCGCGAACATGGGGTGGATGGCCTGATTATCTGTCCGGCCGTTGGAACGCCCGAGGCGCTCCTGTCCGAAATCGCAAACCTCCGCATCCCCTGCGTGCAGGTTCTGCGGCATGTCTCGCAGACGGGCGGTGACTATGTCGGCCCCGACTATGCGGAGGGTACCTCCCTCGCAGTCAAACATCTTATCAAACACGGCCGGCAGAACATTGCTTTCCTCGGCGGAAGAGCCATACATTCTGCCGCCCGGGAACGTCTGGACGGTTTTCGGAAGACCCTCAAAAGACACAAACTCCGGCATGACCTGATCATCCCCACCAATCTGGAGAATCTGGCTGATTTCGGCAGCCTCCCGGATCTCATGGCGTCCTCCAGTCCGCCGGATGCTTTCATCTGCTACAATGACATGGTCGCTCAGTCCCTGATGGGACATCTGCTGTCTCTGGGGAAAATGCCCGGACGCGATTTCGGTGTGATCGGTGCCGACAACCTGCCGCAGAGCGCGACGTCCTTCCCTCCCCTGACCACGATCATCACAGATCCTGTGGGCGTTGGTCGCAACGCTGCGCGCCTGCTGCTGGACAGAATTGAAAATGCCAGTCCCTCCAGTACCCGCATTCTGGTGTCCGGACAGTTGATGGTGCGTCAGAGTTGCGGAGGCCACGCGCCCTGATCCTTCCGAATGATGTACAGCCGATGGGTTCCTTGGAGCGGTTTGTATATGGGAAATCATCATAACCATAACTCCATGGATCGATCTAAAAGAGAGACACATAAGATTTGAAGCCGAGCATCGCCGAATTGCGCAGACCAGTTTGTCCGTTAGGGTTCATATAATACTGAAAATCAGGTCTGAACGTTACGCCGCGCATCACATTTATGGAATAATCGACTTCGAAAACCTCGGCGTTGGTCTGAACGCCTGTCGCATGGTTGGGCATACCGACATATTTCCCCGCCGCAACCATCGCAAGCGTCGTATCACGCGTTCCCGGGGCAATGCTGACATAAGAAAAAGCCACACCAAACATGTCTTCCGGACGACCAGGTATCAGTCCCTGACTGATCAAAGCGCCATAGACCTCAAAATCGCGCACGGCAGTATGAGGGGAATTATAAATATACCCCCCCATGAATGTCAGTCCTGCCGTTTCTGGTCTGTTGGAATAGTTCATGAGTTTCTGGTCGAACATGAAATACGTTTGCCACGATGAGTCTCGCATGCGCTGAACGCCACCATAGACATAATAGGATTGGCCTTTGGTGTTATAATAATTATCAGGGCGACGAACATCGTCATACACAAACCCTAGTTTATAATGGCCCGGAAGATTATGATGACTTCCGAAATGTGGCTCCCATTGCGCTTCGACCGGAATTTCATAGCCAACAATATTGGCTCCGTTGAATTTGAATCCCGTTCTATGTTGATAGTTCATGTAGATGCCATTTTCAGCGAAATATACAGCCGTCTGAATATAAAGATCTTTTCGAGGCCGACCTTTCATATGGAACGCCCATGTCGCCGCTGGATAACTGCCATAATAATTACTATCCGCCGCAGCCTTGGGACGACCGCAGAACGAGTTATTTTGAAAGCTACAGAAAATGGGGCTGGAGGCGAAGTCAGACATCTGAGACATCCGGCCACCTGAAATCAGAAACCGTCCCCCGAACAGACTTTCTTCTCCGTAAAGAGAAACAAGGTGCACCACCACATTTCCACCACCACCATAGATTTCGGAGCTGTGTGCTAACCAGTCACCAAACATTCTGTTGGCAGTTGTTCCATATCGACCGATGGTCGTCATGCGCGTCACAAAGCCCTTGATACCGGCCAGATGTTCCCAATCAACAACAAGATTGGCTGAATACTGTCCGGCGTTACTCGATCCATCTCTATAGTTTTTATAGTGGGGCCCTTTCGTTGGGTTTTGAAGCGCTCCTGCATACTCATTGGTATTATCAAAATGAAACCCAATACCGTTTTTTCTCAGCCAGGACGTCATACCGAACGGGTCTGAGAAAATGGAGGGCGGCCCTTCTGTAATAGGCGACGGGGCCGCATGGGGAGGCGACAAAGGTGGGGCCGGGTAAGTGGTGAAGATACCCGGCGGAATAGCGACCTGCGGGGGCGCATTCTGCTGAACCGAATTTAAAGGTGTGGAGGCATTCTGCTGAGGCCCCAGAACTTGGGATTGAGCTTGAGTATCACTCAGGTCCTGAGCAGAAACAAAAGAATTTAATCCAGAATATGAAAAGATAAAAGTAATATATAAAAATATTTTATAGAATCTTGATGCCTTATTTAGCGAACCTCCAAAACGATATATTTCTAATATATCCTTAGACATTTCCATTCCAGTAAAACACTTTGATACTTATTCAAACTTGATTCAACGACTCCGAATCAAAGCGGATAAGTACTTCTCGTCATCTGCGGAGCGGACATGCCATATAATTTTCTCATTTCCCATCCCGCCCTTCATCACGAAATCTGTGAAGGCTTTCTCGCAAAACTAAGAGACAGGGCAAAAATTTAGATCGGTTCAAATTTTCCAATTTTCGGCCAAATGAAAAAATGGTTTTTTTTCATTGAGATAATAGCCAATTCCTTGCCATCAAGAGGGCCAAGCCCCCTCACCAGAACAAGACAAGTTCCGTTATTTCCATACTTTGTCACAATATAGTGAATTAGATCGATCTAGGTGGACTCCTGAGTCTCATGGCAAATGCCCCTTAGCCGTTACGAAATATGACCGAAAGGCGCGCCACGTGCTGCTATTCAGGAATAGGCCCACCGGGGCTTATTATAAGCTCTTCCGACACATCTGTTATGTGACGGTTCTCGGGGTGAGCATCATTCCCAGGATTGTTCAGGCAGATGAACCATCGTCCTCGAACATATCTCTTGCTCAGGCACGCATTCTGGCGCGAACCGCAGAAGACAGAGCTGCATCCAATCATACAGCCATTGTCGTGACGGTTGTGGACCCTTCGGGACAACCGCTTCTCGTCGAACGTATGGCAGAAGCGCAGCTTGCCAGCCTCGAACTCTCAAAACGGAAAGCTGCCAGCGCAGTCTTTTACAAGCGGCCATCTTCAGCTTTCGAAACCGCATTGAGTGGCGGAAAAATGGCAGTTCTGGCTCTTCCAGATGCCATGCCCGCCGGTGGCGGCGTCCCGATATTCCGTAACGGACAGATTGTTGGCGGCATTGGCGTGAGCGGCGGCAATAACGCTCAGGATTCCGAGGCTGCAAATGCCGCGGTGGAGGCTTTGAAATGATGATTACGTCTCTTCCGGAGTCTGGTGGAAAAGGAACAGTGCTGTGAAGAAAGTCAGCCCTCCGCCCGTCTCTTCCGGAACCGCGCTTCTAGGGCGCCGTTCGCTCCTGCTCGGCACCATCATGGGCAGCGTCTCTGTAGCAATCGGCAATTCCGTCCTCGGCCGCGCCAATGCGCTTGCAGCACCCCCGCTCGATGAGACATTTCTGGGTGTCTCAAGGGCGATTACCGGAAGACCGGATCTCGATCCGGTCCTGAGCAGCCGCCTCTGCGCTGCCATGCAGACCACATTTCCGGGTTATGCCAGCACGATCCAGTCCCTCGCCAGAATTACAGCACAGGGCGGCCAACCACATGAAATTCTGGATCGATCTGGTGACCTGAAGAAGGCTTTTCTGGCGCTCAATGCCGCCTGGTACACAGGCTCAACCGAAGACAAGACCAACGCACCAATGGTCGCTTACTACGATGCCCTCATGTACCAGCCCACCAAAGACGGTCTGCCGGTACCAACCTACTGTTTCGGCCGTCCCGGATGGTGGACAGAGGCTCCGCCGCCTCTCGGTATTCCAATTCATGCACCGCTCCCTGCGACGCCCCCGCCTCCGGCGCCTCCAGGCGTGGAAAGCAAGATCCCACCCCAGTCGCCTCCTCTCAAACCCATTACGCCGTCCTCTCCCCCCTACATTCCCAAACCCCGTCAGGAGCACTAAACCATGGCCAAACCGGATTTTACATCATCTGGAGACGTCTCGGCGGATGTCGTTGTCGTCGGGTCCGGAGTGGTCGGCGGGCTGGTGGCAAACGAACTGGCTGCTGCCGGTCATTCCGTCGTGATCCTGGAAGCGGGTCTGCGCCTCAAGCGTGCGGAATATGTGGAAAACTGGCGCAACATGTCCTTCCACAACCGACTTCATTCGGACTTTCAGGGTCTCTATCCCCAGTCCCCCATGGCTCAGGCGCCGCTCTATTTTCCGCCCAACGATTATGTTGGACTATCCGGCCCCAATGGGTCTGCCTTCAAACAGGGCTATCTTCGTACTGTGGGCGGAACGACATGGCACTGGGCCGCATCGTGCTGGCGACATCTACCTTCCGATTTCGAAATGAAATCGCGCTACGGCGTCGGACGCGACTGGGCCATATCTTACGATGACCTTGAGCCTTTTTATTGCCGGGCAGAAGAGGAAATGGGTGTCTCAGGCCCTCATGACAAAGCTCTCCAGTCTCCTCAGGAACGCAGCCGTCCCTACCCCAGAGACATGATCCCCTTCGGTTACGGAGACCGCCGGGTTGCCGAAATCGTCAATCCCCATGGTTTTCATCTGGTTCCCATTCCGCAGGGCCGAAGCATGGAGCCTTTCGGAGACCGCCCGGCCTGCTGTGGCAACAATAACTGCCAACCCATTTGCCCGATCGGGGCGATGTATAACGGTATCCAGCATATCGAAAAAGCCGAGGCCAACGGGGCCGTCACCATTGCTGAAGCCGTGGTCTATCGCATCGATACCGACGAAAATAACCGTGTAACGGCGGTGCATTGGTACGACGCCCACCGACAGTCTCATAAGGCGACCGGAAAGACTTTCGTTCTCGCGTGTAATGGGATCGAAACGCCCCGTCTGCTTCTGCTGGCCGCCAATGCCCGCAACCCGAACGGAATTGCCAATTCTTCCGATCAGGTTGGTCGCAACATGATGGACCATTCCGGCGTGCACGCCTCTTTTCTGGCCAACGAACCCCTTTGGTTCGGACGTGGACCAGCGCAAAGCAGTTGCATCGTCGGCCCCCGGGACGGAGATTTCCGCCGGGATTATTCAGCCAACAAGATGATCCTGAACAATATCAGCCGTGTTGCGCCTGCAACAGAACAGGCCCTCAAGCTGGGACTGGTCGGGAAAGAGCTCGATGACGAAATCCGCCGCCGTGCCGCCTGTGGTGTTGACCTCTCCATCAGCCTCGAACCCCTGCCCGATCCGGAAAACCGCCTGACGCTAAGCAAAACCCGCACAGATCCGCTGGGTCTCGCATGCCCGGACATTCACTACGATGTAGGCGATTATGTCCGCAAAGGACTGAATGCCGTTACCACACAGGTCAAGGAAATTGCCGGCCTGATGGGAGGAACTGAACTCCGAATCACGACGGACTATAACGCCAACAACCACATCATGGGCGGCACGATTATGGGTCGGGACCCCAAAGACTCTGTTGTCGATGGCGATTGCAGGGCCCACGATCACGCCAATCTATGGATTCCGGGAGGCGGCGCAATGCCGTCCGCCAGTGTCGTCAACACCACACTCAGCATGGCAGCGCTTGGACTGAAAGCGGCTGATTCCATCAAGGCCGCTTTCGCACGGGGGCAGGCATGAAACAGAAATATCCCAAAAAACCGCCACTTTCAGGGCTAACTGCTCTCGCTGTCGCCACTATTCTCGGTTCCTGCACAGGCGCTTATGCCCAGAGCAGCGGACCCGACACGAATGTTGCCCAACGCGGGCACTATCTGGCGATCGCGGCCGACTGTGCAGCCTGCCACACCGCACCCGGCTCAACGCAGCCTTTTGCTGGCGGATACGGCATCGCGTCCCCGCTTGGATCGATCTATTCGACCAACATCACGCCCTCCAAAGAGCACGGCATCGGAAACTACACTGAAAAAGAATTTGCCCACGCTTTAAGAGAAGGCATCCGGCGCGACGGAGCCCATCTTTATCCGGCGATGCCTTACACGTCTTATACCAAGCTGACAGATGATGACGTGCATGCCCTGTACGTCTACTTTATGTCGGCAGTAAAGCCGGTCGAGAGTACTCCACAAAAAACCGCCCTCCCCTTCCCCTACAATATCCGGGCATCCATGGGGATCTGGAATGCCCTTTTTCTGGATGACACGCGGTTCAAACCGGATCCGTCCAAATCCGCAGAAATCAATCGCGGGCAGTATTTGTCCTATGCTCTGGCCCATTGCGACACCTGTCATACCCCCCGCAATGCAATGATGGCGGAGAAAGGCGGCAGCCCTCTTGCTGGTGCTTCACTGTCCTCATGGTATGCCCCCAATATTACTTCGGATCCGGTCAGCGGCATTGGTGGCTGGAGTAGCGAGGATCTGTTCCGATATCTCAAAACCGGCGACGTCCCCGGCAAAGCCCAGGCAGGCGGCCCTATGGCCGAAGCCATTGAGCATAGCTTCCAGTCTCTGGACGACGCCGACATCCGCGCGATGGTCGCCTACATCAAACAGGTTCCAGCCATCTCGGACAATAAGGATACAGCGCCCCGGGAAAGCTACGGAAAGGCCTCCGGACGTGAGGCCGTCTATCGTGCTCTGCCTGCCAACCGGCTCAGTCGGGGTGAATATCTCTTTTCAGGAGAATGCGCGGCCTGTCACCGTCCGACCGGACAGGGCAGCCCGGATGGATACTATCCGCAGCTTTTCCACAATACGGCCGTGGGTGCCCCTATCGCCGACAACCTGATCACTACCATCCTCATGGGTGTGCGCCGGGAAGTGAACGGTCATACGACCTACATGCCGGGATTTGGGCCGGGATCGTATGTTGATACCCTCTCCGATCAGGACATCGCGGATATCAGCAATTACGTTGAACAGAATTTTGGCAATCCGAACGTCAAAGTCAGCCCTGATGATGTGAAGCTCATCCGATCCGGCGGCCCCAAACCTCTTATTGCACAGCTCGGTGCTTTCACCGTTCCGGCGATGATTGTGGCAGTCGTGCTTCTCACACTCGCCATTTTCTTCTTCATCCGACTTTCCCGAAAAACGAAGGCCTGAGGCCTTGCGAGCTTTCGTTCCACGTCTTCAGGAGCTTCCAGAAATGCAAAGATTGTGCCTGCTTTCCTGTGCCGCGCTTCTTGCGTTCGCATCCCCCCTGCATGCCCAGACGGTCGTCTCGGCTAATGATGCCCATTCCATTCTTCAGAATGGTGTGCAGGTCCTCCCCCACCCCCTCACACCGGACTCACTTTCCTTTCTTGAAAAAACATCGGACGGCATCTGGAAAGTCCGGACCAGCATCGATGTGCCTAGCAGCGTTGTCGGACCACCAACCGCTGTTACCTTCAGCCCGGACGGTAAAATCCTGGTCGTCTCCGCTGCATCCAAGGCTGATACGACAAGCGGAAAAATTGTTCCGGATGACGAAATCACGGTGATTGATGTTTCCGGTCCACAACCCAAAATCATCCAGCACATCGCATCTGCACCCGGCGCAACGACCCTGCGCTTTACACCGGATGGACATCACCTCCTCGTCGCCAACGGAAAATCCGACGTTCTGACATGGTTCTCATTCGACGGGCGAAACCTCAGCCAGCGACACGTCATTCCCCTGCCTGTCTCCGGATTTCCAGGGGGATTGGCCATTCTCCCGGACGGAAAGCGCGCCCTTGTCAGCCTGTGGCAGGCGGACAAAGTTTATACGCTTCATATTGAAGAAGATCAGATATCCGTCGATCCACATCCTTTAAACATCGCCCCAGGCCCTTGGAATATCCGGATCAGCCGGGACGGCCGTTACGCCGTCATGGGAATTCTGGGCCATGGCGAAGGTTTACCAGGCGCCCTTTCCGTTCTGGACCTGAAGAGCAATCCGATCCGTGAAATTCAGAGAGTTCCTGTTCCCAATGCGCCGGAAGGACTGGATATCTCACCGGATGGGCAGTATGTCGCCGTCGTTTCGCAGAACGGCTCCGCCCTGCCCCCTTCGTCGCCCCGCTATCATGAGAGGGGTATCGTGACGGTTCTCTCATTCCACGACGGACATCTGGCTCCCCTTGCCCAAGCACCTGGAACCTTATGGCCACAGGGGCTGACCTTCTCGCCTGATGGTCATGCCATTCTGGTTCAGGGTGTTATGGATCGCAGCCTCCTGACCCTGAACTGGAACGGAAATCAACTCAGCAAGGCAGGTGAAACGCCCCTTCCGGGTGGAGGCGCTGACCTCGAAAAGACATCGTCATGGTAAAAGCCGGATAAAATCTTTTGGTTGGGTGTTCCTTTTTGCTGCTCTTCGCGCGGAGCAGAAAGGCCTGTCCTCCCTAATATTCAGGGCCAGCTTTGAGCCCCCTGAGTGTCTGGGCAAACCACACACCCGTAAAAGACTGGTGGAAAGGCAGGCAGCGCCACGTTCAAGATTTGTCGCCGCGACATACCCGTTCCGGCAGGCAAAAGGGTATGTCACAGGACTAAGGCCCAGTCTGGAGCGATTACGAAACGGGTTCCGCGTATATCCGCGAAACCCGAAGCCAACTGAAGATCAGAAATGAACCCCGGCCTGCAACTCGAATGCACGCCCGAGAATGACATCGTAATACCGTGCCAGCCCCACTGTACCAACGTCTTTTGGCAAGGCATCAAACACATTGTTCATCATGAAATTCACATTGAAATTCTTGGTGATTTTATACCCGATCGTTGTATTGAAGTAAAAGAAATCCGGACGATTATTATCCGTTTCCGCATACTCTCCTGCCGTGACGTTGAACTTGGACGGGCCGTAATAAATGGTCTGCCACTGAATAAATAGCGGGCCACGAATATAGTTCAAATTGGCCGTAAATGAATCCTTCGGAGAACTGGTACTTCCTACTTCTGGGTAGGTTGTTCCCAGGAAAGTCTGGGTATTTTTGACGTAATGATTGTAATTTACACTAAGATCGAATGCTCCCCAGCTCTCAAACTGCCTGCCAAAACGCCGAAGCGGGAGATAGTATTTCAAAGAAGCCTCCAGCGCCTGCATGTGCTGGTTGGCGATATTCACAAACCCTTCCTCATAGCCTGTGACCTGATGGGTATTCGGATCGCGCGTGAACATATCGCAATAGGCATTGGGAAATGATTTTGAGTCGTAACAAGAACTCATAATATCACTGATCCCCAGATCCATGATTTCATTGCTGATTTTTACATCAACGAAGGATGCATCAAGCTGAAGTCCTGGTACGAAATGTGGGGTAAAATGGAAGGAACCCGTATAGCTGTGGGACACTTCGTTTTTCAGACGTGCATTGCCACCATCAGATCCATATATCCCGTAGTTGACGATATCTGACACAAAACCCGACGGAATACCCTGCTTCGCGCAATTCGCAGCGCGAATAGCCGGATTAGGACCAGACGCAATATCTTCAGCCGCACAGGGATCACTCGCCATGCTGTTTACGCGACTTTTGGGAGAAAACAGCTCCGTGACGGATGGATTACGGACTGACTGGGCATAATTTCCGCTAAATCCAAAATCTCTCGTCGGCCACCAGCTTCCCCCGAACATATAGGTCCAGTAACTGCCGGTCATAGTGTTGTAGATATACCGTCCATTCGCCGTTGCTGAAATATTATAGGCTCCGGGAACATGCATTGCCGGAGACACAATAGGAACGTCCAGCTCTCCAAAAACTTCATGCGTTCCGTAAGCGCCATAAGTATTGGGAACGGGAATTTCATCACCATACTGACGAACACTTCCATCCGCCAAGGTCTCGCCATTCAGAATGGACCCCGCATTGAAGTCATAGGACTCCCGGCGATGTTCATAACCCAGATCCCAGCGAACATCACCTGCGGGCAACCGCATGACCGTACTGTGCATTTCCGCCTGAATGTCAAACTGGGTATTCTTGTTCTTGGGATTGACCACCGATGTAATATAATTAAGCGCCGCTGGAGTTTCCTGCCCCCGCCCGAAGACATTCAGTGGCGCACAGGTTTCGCTGCGGGTTTTGGCCGTCGAATTGATGTAACCCGGCGCACAGCCAATCGTCCCATCAGGCAGCGTCACTGCATCCAGAGCATTAATGAGGTTGTTTGTATCAACCATCAGGGTGTGCGTATTGCTCAGATATGCGCTATATTCCCCTTTCACGCTCCAGTCGAAATGGCGACCGACCGCATTGAAATCGCCATTCAGACCGCCCTGAAAACGATACATCTGGTTGGTTGTGGTAAAAGCCCCTTCTCCGAAATCCTGATTGGCACGGGTGAGATAAAACGTGTCCGTGGGTTGGCCGGAGGCTTTCAGGGCATTCACGATGGTTGAACGCTCTGCTGATGTAAGAAACGGGTTTGACGTGCTCAGCACCAAATTTCCGTTAACGTAACTTTCTGGAGACGAATCGAAATTTGCTCGCGTCAGGGGAGAACCCTCAAAGGTGGCGGAGTAATAAAGCCCCTGGTTCACCGAACTTTTAGCCTCTCCCCTTTGATACCAACCCTGCCATGTCGCATGTAAATGGTCGGTAAAATCGTAATGACCCAGCGTCGTCAGGTTCAGGGATTGCTGAGGGGTATAAAGCTGATCATAATCTTCAAAAGAAAGACCATTGCCACCCGCTGTATAGTAATTACTCCGAGTTACTGTTCCCGTCAGCGGTACCAGAGATTTTCCATCCTGGCTAAACTGTAAGACTCCCCCACCTGCCGCTGCGATACCACCCGAGGCCACACCAAAAGTTGAAGGATTGAGGTTCCCGTTGACCAAGGGAATACCGGTAGCACTCAACTGACTAAAACGCTCATTGCGAGTCAGAACATAATAGTATGGAGAATCGCTGGTCTTGGCTGGCCAGAGATATGTTTCTGCCCCACTCCCAATAGTGTTGCGGCGATCGTTGTAAACCAGCCCATCGGCGTTCCGGTATTCAACATCGAATACGATACCACCTTTATCGTGGTCAAAGCCGGTCCCATATTTCAGATAGATTTTTTCTTTTCCACCATCCAGCTGTTGCGTCCAATCCCCCTGCGCATTGAAATCTACGCCCTTGAAATGATCATCCAATTGATAATTCACAACGCCTGCCACAGCATCAGCGCCATAAGCTGCGCCAGCGCCGCCATAACGCGTGTCAATTTTCTTTACGAGGGACGTAGGAATAGTGCCAACATCGACCTGCGAACCACTGCCAGCGCCATAAAGCGAAGCGGTCGCCCCTCCAACCATGCGCATGCCATCGATCA
The DNA here is from genome assembly GCF_018256175.1 of Gluconobacter sp. Dm-44. NCBI lineage: Bacteria > Pseudomonadati > Pseudomonadota > Alphaproteobacteria > Acetobacterales > Acetobacteraceae > Gluconobacter > Gluconobacter sp. Dm-44. Next base: position 177,284 of record NZ_JAERLZ010000004.1, read on the forward strand.
GCGTCAGGGTCCGCTGGTCTCCCAGCGCAAGAAGTCCGGTGAAGGTCTGTCCCGCGCCCCAAGATCCCTGACTACCGACCGGACTGTTGGAGGGGACAGAAAAAGCCGGGTTTTCACGCAGAAGAGCCATGCCAAGGTTGGAATACCCGCGGGCGCGCAACTGCGCCGCATCCAGCGTGCTTCCTGCCGTCACCTCATTAAGGCGCGTCTGCGAAAGACGTGTGCCCGTGACCGTAATGTCTTCACTATGCTCATTCAGAGTACCAGACGACGCTTGTAAAACTGTGGTGGATTTCTGACGCAGACCGTTTGTCGCGACGGCAGGAGAAGTCGAGAGTCCAGATGTTGGAGCGGCAGTCGTATCATGAGCAGTTGTTGCCTTCCGAACTACCTTCTTTTTATGCTTGGCAGCCTTAACTGCTCCGTGACGCGGAGAATCTGAAGTCGCGGCATAGGTATTCTCAATATTCCAGCCAGAAACCGTCATTGCGGCTCCAATCAGCAGTACCGCATTCAGTTTTGGTTTGGATGGAAGGCCCGTACACATGTCCATAAACTCCCCAATGCGCCACGGTGGCTGCAGGCAAAGCTTTGCCTTGGAATGAGTCCACCTCGCTTTATTTCGGTATCATTCCAAGTTTTGGGTCGTCTATTTCCAAAATGTTTTGACACATTAACCTTCGGTACATAGTGCTCTGGACCAAGCGAGCGGCACCGGTGCCTTACAGTAAGTCATTTTATGATCTTTACGCGTGCACAACCTCCGTTTCGATATCGCGCCGGTTATATTTCGGCTTCGACATGGGCGTGTTTTCAGTTATCAGCCCTTACCAGACTAAACTGCCAGACACTTTCGGAAGCCGGGCAGCGTCCTTTCAGCCCGCCTGCAACGTCCCGAATTTGCAAGCACCTGATTTCGTACACCTTGCCGTAAGCCGCGCGTACAAAGTCCTCGTCAACGGAAAACGGCGGCCCCTTCAGACAGGACTGATCATAAGTCAGCGTTACAAGCAGTTCGGGCACAGGACCGGTCAGGGCCAGAAGATGGGCGACATAAGCCCGCCGCAGATCTTCCGGAAGGGCAATCAGCGCAGCACGATCATAAATACCTTCCACCGGGCCAAGAAGATCCGGCGTCAGATCAAAAATATTGCCTGTAAAAATACAAATGTCTGAGGCCGAAAAACACCGCAGCGTCCCAACCTGCACGACATCAGGCGTAACACCGAGATCGCTGAAAAACCGCTCCACCGCAATCTCGCTGAGTTCACATCCGATCACCCGATACCCCCATCCGGCCAGCCAGACCATGTCCTGACTCATCCCACACAGAGGCACGAAAATCCGCGCACCGACCGGCAGATCCAGCGCACCGAAATGGCGGGTCAGAAGCGGATTGGCATGCGCTCCATGAAAGCCCGTCTCCCCACGTTCCCATTTTTCCTGCCAGAAAACGGCATTCGACGCTGCATCCATCACTCCGGCGATCCTCCTGTTCAACTTGGCCGATCCTGTGCTTTCTTCCCTCGATGAAGCAATGGCCTCTCCGGAGAAAATATGAGAAAAGCCCCGCATGGTCATGCTCACCCCCTCCCAGCGGCAGGCGCTTGATGAAATCATTGCCGCCCACGCCTCAGGACTGCCCACGCACCTGCTGACGGGATATGCGGGCAGCGGCAAGACGACCCTGATGCAGGCCGTCGCCCGGCATTTCATGGGCGAGAAAAAAGTCGTAGTCATCACGGCCCCGACCCACAAAGCCACGGCCGTCCTGCGCTCCAAAGTAGACCGGGACGTCGACTGCCGCACGATCCAGAGCCTGCTGAGCCTCCAGCCCTCCTCGCAGGGCACGACCACGACCCTCGTCCGCTCCAAGCGACCGCAGACGATCGCCGACGGTATCGTCATCGTCGATGAATGTTCGATGCTCTCTGCGGAATTGATGAACTGGATCCGCGATCTGCTGCGTTACTGCTTCGTGCTGTTCGTAGGCGACCCGGCCCAGCTTCCGCCCGTCGGGGAAGCCGCCTCCCCCTCGTTTTCCGTGCCCTCTCGTTCCCATCTCGACACCGTCGTACGACAGGCGGCAGGCAATCCGATCCTCGAAGCCGCGACCCTCATCCGCCAAAGCCAGGGCGGTGAAGCCGACTGGAGCTGGGTCCGCGATGCCCGTCAGGAACAGACCGGCCTGTTCCTGCCCAAGGATGTGGAAAGCTGGGTCCGCAAGGCGTTTCTGTCCGACGCGTTCGACGAAGATAACGACTGGTGCCGCTATCTGTGCTGGACGAATGCGCGGGTCCATCAGATCAACCGGATGGTCCGGCTCTGGCGCTATGGCGGCGAAACACCCACCCCCTTCATGCCCGGCGAGCGTGTCGTGTCCCGCGCACCGTTTTCCATCCAGCAGGAAGAAAGCGGCCCGCGTCAGGCGATCGCCACGAACGAGGAAGTCCTCGTCATGGACATCAAGCCCGGTCGGCTGTCCTACAAGTTCGAACTGTGCAAGGACGTTCCGGCGTGGGTCGCCGATCTGGCGTCATGGGAAGTCACGCTGCTGACGATGGCGGGCGAGGAAATTACCGGCCATATCGTGCAGAACCCGAAGGATCTGGAGGCCGTGGACCGGCGTCTCGTGCAGGAAGCGAAGCAGCAGCACCGCCGCTGGAGCCACCGTTTCGCCTTTCAGAATGCCCTGCTCCAACTTCAGGCAATCTACGCCATGACCGTCCATACCGCGCAGGGCAGCACGTTCAAAAACGTGTTCGTGGATCTCGGCGACATCGGTCGCCGCGCCCGGCAAAACCCGCTGGAGACGCAGCAGCTCTGCTATGTAGCGGTCACACGCGCGACGGACATGGTGTTCCTCGTCAACACGGCGGGTCTTTCCGTACAATAGGCCGCGACGCCCAGAGCGAGGCCAGAATGGACCCCGAAACGTTGTGCCAGACGGAGAACACCGCGCCCGGCAGTGCAGCCAGCGGGGAGAAATAAAGCCGCCCCAGTGTCGCGGCGAGCCCGGAATTCTGCATCCCAACTTCCAGCGCCAGCGTCCGGCAGACACTCTCGTCAAAACCGAGCAACCGGCCGCCCCAATAGCCACCCAGAAGCCCGATCCCGTTATGCAGGATAACGGCCAGCAGCATGATCGGACCAGCTTCTTTCAAGGACGGCCCCACACCCGCTACGATCGCCCCGATAATGAGCAGGATCGACACCATGGCCACCAGCGGAAGCGCAGGCTCGACCCGGCGCACCGCGCGATGCCAGAACGTGTTGAGCACAACACCCGCCAGAACGGGGAGCGCCACCATGGTTACGATGCTGCGAAACAGCGCCCAGCTATCCACCGCCACCCCTGCCGAGACATAGAACCGCACCAGAAGGGGCGTCGCCACGATCCCGACGAGCGTTGAAAATGCGCTGATGCTGACCGAAAGCGCCACGTCCCCGCGCGACAGATAGATCATGACATTGGACGCCGTACCACTCGACACGCACCCAACCAGGACCATGCCTGTCATCAGTGCAGGCGACAGCCCCAGCAGATGCGCGATCCCCCACGCCGCAAGCGGCATGACAAGATAATGCAGCCCCACCCCGGCCAGAACCGGCGTAGGCCGACGCAGGATACGGCCGAAATCGGCCGGTGTGAGCGACACGCCCATCGTGAACATAACAAACGCCAGAAGCGGCGTAATAAAGGGAACGAGCGTCAGGAACGCTCCGGGCAGAAGGAGTGCAAGCCCGGACACCACAATGGCCCAGAGCGGGAAAAGACGCATCACCACCGCAACCGGACCATTGCGCAGAAACATTCTTCAGGTGGCATTCGATCCCTCATGACAAAGAGGACAAAAAAGTCCTTATGCCGGGAGATGGCGATTGCGTCACCCACCCCGAAGAAATACCAGCCTGAAAAATGCCATTAACCTCAAGGTAAGGTCGAGCTGTCTTTATTGTTTTTGTGAGGAATCGAAGTCTGTCCATCAGCGTTTTCGGGAGTGGCCTGTGAGGCCTGTTCAATAACCCATGCAGTATCCATGACACCTGATCCGCCCACTCTGCTTGGGTACAGCACGGTTATTTTCCTGCTTCTGGGCGTCCATTTCATCCTGTCAGAATTTTCCGGCAGACGATGGTCCCGCATGGCGTGGTACGCTGCTCCCTTCTTTCTGGGCGCGATCTCGGGCCTGTTCTCCACTGTCCAGAGCATTCTGCCGGGACAGTGGGGGCTCCGGATGAGTTCCCTGTTCATGATCATGGCCTACGGAGCCGCATGGCAGGCCATGCGAATCATCCTCGGCTATCGCACCCGGGTTCTGCCGGTGCTGCTGGCCTGCATCGTCTTCTTTGTTCTGTCAGCCCTCTCGGGCCGGACAGGGCTGTTCCACATCCTCAGTACGGCCTGCCGTCTGGCCGCGCTTGCAATGCTCCACATTCTGGGACTTCGGAATCTGCGGAACGCAGACCAGATCAAAACCCCGGCACGGCGCAACCTGCAAAGACTTCTGACCCTCTATGCAGGGTTTTATCTTTTACTGGTGGCGCTCGTACTGTGGATGCCAGCTCCTCTTGGAGCCGCTCCAGCAACCATCTGGGCCGTGGCAACCTATAATTTCCTGACCGTTATCGAAGTAACGCTATTCGCTCTGGGCATGATTGCAATCCCATGGGAGCAACTGGCCTTCCAGCAGAAAGAACTGATCCTTCAGGACCCTCTGTCAGGCGGCGGCAATCGCCGGGCCTTTCAGGAGTGGCTGGAAAATGACGGAAAAAACTGCGCCCATGAAGCGCTTCTCATGGTCGATATCGATCATTTCAAAAACATCAATGACCTCCATGGCCACGCAATCGGGGATCAGATCATCATTACCATGGGGCGTGTCTGCAGGGATCTTCTTTACCCAACGACGAGCCTGTTCCGTATTGGCGGGGACGAATTCGTTATCGTTTTCCAGTGCGGGAGTGTCGACGAAATGCTCGCAACCGCCCAGCGCCTCCGCAATACGTTCTCAACCGAAACCCGTCTGATCGGAGAGGACGGTATCACGGCAACACTGAGCATTGGCGCTGCCCTCTGTCCGGGCACGGGGATCAGTCGAACAGATCTTCTAGCCCGGGCCGACAATGCTCTTTATGCCGCCAAACAGACGGGTCGTGATCGCGTGGTTCACTTTGCACAGGAAGAAGACAGTTCACTTCCGGGAATATAAGATCTTTTCGAGCCCTGTTCCTGAAAACCCGGACCTTCACTCTTTTCCAAGCGTTTTTGCCCTGACGTTCGAAGTCGAGATCAGAAGTTCCCGGTATCGGGCCAGTCCGGACCACCCCAGCGCGACGAGTAACCCCGCGACTGAAAATGTCGCAACCCAGACTGGAACTGCTGTCGACGCACGCTCCGCAAAACACAGTGCAAGCGCCGCGAGAGGCAAGACAAACCGGAACCCCCCTGCCCTTTGCAGCCACGCAGGTTTCTGAAGCCGCGCATACCGCAGCATTTTCGGCTCATGGCAGGCCTGCAAAAGCAGAAACAGGCTCCATAGAAACATGCAGAGAACAATCGTCACAGCCGACGCGCCATCTGGAACGAGACGAGCGCCAGAAAGAACGCCACCAGATCCGTTGCGGCAAAAACCGTCGGGACATGAAAAAATGTAACCCCCTGTCGGGTCGCAACGTCCAGCGGTGTCAGAAAAAGACCAAGCCCTGCCAGACAGAAAAGCTGAATTTTCCAGCCCTGAAACGGACGCCCCAGAAGGCTCCACACCATCCCCGAAACGGCACTGAGCACCCAAACGGCCAGAAAAACATGCCCTTCCGCAAGCGGACGGTCGTGGAAAGCGACAGGCAACAGACGATTGGCCCAGAAAAAAGCCAGTGCCCCCAGCGGCAAACCCACAACACTTCCGATAGCCAGACCTTCAGCAATCCGGAACATGAGCCGCTCCCCTGACTGACGACGGCGTTTCATCAGAAAAATGATAGAGCCGCTCGCGAACATGACGGCCCCCATGGCGCCCGAAATGAAATACAGCCAGCGCATGCCCACCCCCGTCCAGCGTGCGTAATGCAGCCCTTTCAGAACCTGCTCCGTATGGGTAATGGCGCCGGGCAGCAGGACATGACGCAGAACATGACCGTCCACCGGGCTGAAATCGACATGCTCGCGTGTCAGTAACGGGCCGGACGCATCGGTTCGGGATATGAGGATATTCTGCGGCTGGAACAGGATATATCCGGTCTGGCCCGCCCCAATCGTACGCTCGGCCTCCGCCACAAGGGGAGCCAGCGGGGGGAAGGTTGAAGGGATTGAAACAGCCGGTTTCTCGGATGTGTGGTGCGTGGATGGCGCAGAGGCCCGGAAAGCGTTTTCAACGGATGCGAGATAGGACACGGGCGGAAAAAGCGTCCGCGCACGAATGAAAGTGCCGCTATAGGCCATCAGAAGAATGAACGGCAGAAACACAACAGCCGCCACCACATGCACATCCAGCCATGCCCGCAATCTGGCGGCAAAAGGACGCAGAAGCATCAAGTCGGAGACGAGCCCTTTCAGATGGATGATGATGCCCGAGCCGATTGTCAGCAGAAGCGCCAGACCTGCAAACGCAACAACCGTTTCTCCGTAAACGCCGGAACGCATCGTGTAATGCAGGTCGTAGAAAAACGTCCCTCCGGCCGTAGCGCGGACGTTCAGACGTTCTCCGGTCTGTGGATTGTATGGAACGGTCAGAAACTCATGCCCGTCATGATGCTCCAGACGCAGATAGGGGTCCCGTGCGGAAGGCAGGGTTATGAACGGCTTTTCACCCTGCGCCAGCAGGTCGTGCACAGCAGGGAGCAGATGGTCCAGAGATTGCGGAGAAAATGCCTCTGTCTGCGGCGGGGCTTCCGGCTGGAGCCAGCGCGTCAGTTCGGTGTCGAACACGGCAAGACAACCCGAGGCAAACACGCAGAACAGCAGGAGCCCTGCGGCAAAACCGACCCAGGCATGCAGCCATCCCATCCGGGTACGAAGCGTATCCTGCATCACGAATGCAACAAAACGGCCAGAAGGGCTACAACGCCGACCGCTCCGGCAATGATCCCGCCACGCAACGGACTGCGTGTTCCGAAAGCGAGCAGAAACAGCAGCGGAAACGCAGCGACCGCAATCATCTGCCCCAGAACCGTCGCGTCATGCCGTACAGGAGGCCCCCATTTCAGGGCACCCAACGTGATGAAATGCGCCGCCATCCAAACCAGCGCAAACACGAACACCGCACGCCAGATCCACCGGCGCGCTGGCGACGACGCACGTCTCCCGGAACGACGGGAGGATACGGCTATGGGAGCTTCGGAGCCCATCAGAAATTCGAACGCAGGGTAAACATGAAATTCCGGGGCTCACCGTAATAGTTGTAATAATAGAAATTGCCGAGCCGCTGATAATAGCGCGTATTGGAGATGTTGTTGAGGTTCATGGTCAACGCCAGATAGCGGTTCCACTGATATCCGACCTGTGCCGAGGCGGTGATGTAACCGGACTGCGTGACAAGACGATTGGTGCCGAACGTCCCGCTCTGTGCATTGATGCCGCCCCCGATGCTCCAGATGTTTTTCTGCGCACCACGATAGGGTTCGAACCGATAATGCGTCCAGAGTTTCCACAGATGACGCGGCGAATTCCCGGCATAGGCAAGGCCTGCATTCGAGGGCGTGCCGTTATCAACGATGCGGTTATCGTTATAGGTATAACTGGCATTGATGTCCCATCCCGGCAGGGGACGGCCAATCACTTCGGCTTCCGCACCCTGACTGCGCGTTTTACCTGCCGCGACGTAACAGGTAGCGGTATGGCTCGGGCCACAGGTCGGGTCCAGATCGCTGTTGGCAATCGCATCGTTCCGCTGCACGATCTTGTATCCCGCCATCGTGAAGCTCAGCATCTGGTTGAACAGCGCACCTTTCATGCCGCCTTCAAGCTGCCCACCCCGCACCGGCTGAAGCTGGCGTCCGTCCACGCCATAGGCAGACTGGGGGCTGAACGTGTCCGTATAGCTGGCATAGAATGTGATGTGCGGCAGGACGTGATAGACCAGCGCGGCATAGGGCGTCAGGATACCCTGCTGGTCGATGGACGTGCTGGTCACGGCCCCCGGCACCAGATCGCGCGATTTCTGCACATATCCGCTGATGCGCCCGCCCAACGTCAGGAAAATGCTCGGCATGAGCTGAAAGCGCCCCTGCCCGTACACGCCCCACTGTTCGGTCGGCTGCCAGCTCCGGCTTTTGATGGAGGGGAGAATGGCCCCTGAAATGGCGCCATAATCGCTGATCGGCAGACCGGCCAGAGCCGCGTTTGTACGGGAATTGACGCTCGTTCCGCCGCCTTCATAGACATAGCGGTTATAATTCGCGCCGATCATAAGCGTATGCGTCCGGTTCAGCAGATGCAGCGGTCCGGTCAGATACCCGTCCACACCATCATTGGTTTCGCTGTAAATGGAGCGGGCCGCCACATAATTCGCTGTCTGCGCCTTGGCATTATAAGCGTTGATATAGCTGTATTGCAGATCAGTATCGGCCGTCCTGTGCCGCCCTGTGACACGCCCGACCCAGCCCGCACCAAAGCGCCGTTCGAGCTGCGCCATGACTTCGGTCGTCGGCACCTGCCCCTTGTTCCAGTCCGAGCCGATGAACGTATTGCGCGGCAGATTGAGGTCCGCCCCCGTACCGCTCATGCGCGGCAGGCCCATATAGCGGGTCGTGTCATTGGACTGCGACGTGACGGAAACGGTCAGGGTAGTACGCCGATCGATATGGACGTCTGTCACGCCATAGATCGTCCAGCGGCGATCATAGGCGTTTTTATAGAAGAAATCGCGATCGGTCCCGGCCATGACCAGACGGGCAGACACGATTTTCGAGTTTCCGATCGGCCCACCCACATCGACGCTGGCATGATAATTATCCCATGATCCGGCGCTGAAAGACGCATTGCCCTGAAATGTTTCGGTCGGGCGTTTATGGACGAAATTGACGCTGCCTCCCGGTGCGCTCGAACCCTGCAACACACCATCGGGGCCGCGCAGAACCTCGATCCGATCATAGATCGCAAGGTCGAACTGTTGGGCAAGCTGAAGACCACCTGTCGCGGGTGATCCATCATACTGGGCCGCGAGTTGGAAACCACGGGACGAAAACCCCGCCGTACCATCGCCATACAGATTGACGTTGACGCCCGCGACCTGTTTGAGCGCGTTGTCGACCGTGAAAAGATTCTGGTCCTTCATCTGCTGCGTGCTCAGAACAGAAATCGACTGCGGTACGTCTTCGGGCCGCAACAACATGCGCGTCGTAGACACCGCACGCACGGTATAGGTTCCAGTGCCGTCTGTGGTAGCGGTTGCACGATGTCCATGGACCAGAAGCTGCTCGACACTGCCGGGAACATCTGACTCTGCCGTTACGACAGAAGACGGTTTTTTCTTCGTGGAGACCTTCTTCTGCTCCTGTCCCGCCGCAGAGAAATCCACGGGCGCTGCCTGCGCCACAGCTTCCTCCCAGCCACCGGACAGCAGCGCGAGAGCATACAGGGTTTTTCTGAACCCCGTTCCCGGACGGGAACGTGAAGCCGGATTATTCCCTGTCTGCATCATACGCGCTTTCGAATGGTCGTTTCTCGGTGCCTCCTACAGAAGGACTGACGCAAACCTATATGAGAATAGTTCTTATTAACAGAGCGCTATTCCGCTTTTGTTGGCAAAAAAGCCTTTACGAAAACATACGAAACACTTTCGACGCCTGATACGGGGGCCCGGTACAGGAATAACCTTCCAGAAAGCTTCTGGAGATGATCCATCGAATCCAGAATATCATGCCGGAAAAACGAAACCGGACATCTTCATAAATCCCTGACAAAACGGGCCTTGCGGGCCATTCCGCCCCCCTTAAAACGATCATTGCATCACCCTGCATTTTTGGGTTTCCGTGATGCGATCAAAGTGCCAAAAGCCCTCGCATTCGGGACGCTCAGGTCACCGTTCCAGTCAGGAATTGCATCGTGTTCAAAACGCTCTCCGGCCCGGCCATTGCGGGTCTCTGCGCTCTGTTCGCATCGACCTTCATTGCGGTGACAACCGAAGTCGCACCGGTTGGCCTGCTGATCGACATGGCCAAGTCTTTCAACATCACCGAAGGTCATGCCGGATTGGCCGTGAGCGCCTATGCCCTGCTCGTCGCATTCGGGGCCGTCCCCATCACGATCGCCACGAGCCGCATGGACCGAAAGATGCTCATGGTGCTCTGCCTCGTCGGGTATGTCGTCTCCAACCTGATTTCCGCCATGGCACCCAGCTTCGGCATTCTCTGCGTCGGCCGGGCGCTGGGTGGCCTGTCTCACGCGCTGCTGATGTCCATTGCCGCCGCCTATACCGCCCATCTCGTACCCGAACGCATGACGGGACGCGCCATTTCGTTCGTTTTCGGAGGGACGTCTCTGGGGTCGGTTCTGGGCGTTCCGGGAGCCGCCGCAATCAGCCAGTTCACAAGCTGGCGTGTGGCACTCTACGTCATTGCAGCGCTGGCCGCGATGCTGACGATCTTCATCGCACTCTATCTCCCGCCCGTACGCGGCGCCGATACCAAAGCCCTCAAAGTTCCCACCCTTCGCTCACCCCATGCCGCGCGGATTTTCGGCATCGTAATCGGCGTGAACGCCATTTTCTTCTTCGCGCATAACCTGCTCTATACTTACGTCTCTCCGCTGCTTCTGGCGCATGGTCTGCCCGAACATCTGTTAAGCATTGCGCTGCTCATCACCGGACTTGTCAGCATTTCCGGTCTGTGGGCGGCAGGACAGGTCGTGGATCGCTGGCCTGCGGGCGGTCTGTTCGGTGGCGGCATCGCCATGCTGACTGGCATGACCCTGGTCTACGGACATTTGCTGTCCGCCTGGCCAAGCGTCGCGGCGATCGGGCTGTGGTGCATGGGCTATGCCGCCATTATTCCCTTCGTCATGTCCGGTGCCATCCGGGCCCGCGCGACCAGTGCGGACGTGGCGGGTGCTGCGGTCAACAGCAGCAGCAACATGGGCATCCTGCTGGGCTCGGCGATTGGCGGGCATCTTCTCAATACACTGGGATTTGCAGTGCTCTGCCCCGCCTCAGTGGTGATCGCTCTGGGCGGCATCCTGCTCGCAGCGTTCAACCCCGCTGCCTTTCCACGCAAACTCCAGCACGACTGACACACTCTATTCAGGCGTTGCGAAAACGCTCTTCAATTCCGCAACGCGCAGCCCGGATGGCCTCGGGTAGATCTTGTCCCTCGGCCAGTCCCGCCGCCAGAGCACTGGCAAGCTGACAGCCCGTTCCCCTCAACTCGAATGCAAAACGGGGAGAACGGAAAGCCACGGGAGGAGAATCCGTTTCATACAGGACATCCTCAGAAACCGAGGACGGCAGATCATGCCCGCCCTTGAGCAGAACACTCTGACAACCCCGAGACAGCAGCGCGTTGACGATTTCCTCGCGTTCCACCGCCGGAGCCATTCCCAGTGCAGCAGCCAGCGCCGCCAGTTCCGGCAGATTGGGAGTGAGAATAGTGGTTCGGGGCAGAAGCAGGGCGATCAGAGCCTGCATACCCTCCGGGTCCAGCAGCGCATGACCGGAGCTTGAACAGAGCACCGGGTCCAGCACCACCGGCACATCTGGCAGAAGTTCTGCGACAACACTGATCAGAGGCGCGTTGAACAGGGCACCGATCTTGACGGCCCCGATCCCCGTTTCCAGCGCCGCTTCAATCTGAACGGCCAGAAGCGATGGAGCGACAGGCTCCACCGCCAGAACGCGACGATCCGTCTGAGCCGTGACGGCGGTGACGGCAAGGCGGGCTGTCTGTCCAGACGCTTGAACAGACAGCAGATCCCGTGCAAGGCCAGCGCCCCCGCTGGAATCCATCCCACCGATCAGAAGAACAGGCCGCGTCATCGTCCCGTCGTTGCAATAAACGCAGGCACACCCGCCTGCGCGGAAAAGCGTTTGGCGGCCCGCCACGCCCGCAGACCACTCGCACAGACAAAGACGGTTCTGCCCGGCCCTCCAAGCAGAGTTTCGGAATGCTCAATCGGCCCGCGAACGGCCCAGGACACGGAAGGCGGTCCCTGTTCCTCCAGCCCCCGCAGATCGAAAACGCGGTCTTCCGCGCGGATCTCTTCGAGCCCGAGAATGAAGGGACCCTCATTTTCGGCAGAAACCGCAGTATCGAACCGGAAAGACGAACTTCTCCAGCGTTCCAGATCCAGCGTCATGATCTGCCCCAGCGGAGAAGGCTGCGTTTCAAGCAGAACGGACAGCACCATCTGTGCCTGTATGGCCCCGAGTGCCGCAACAGCAGGCCCCATCACACCGGCTTCCGCACAATTCGGCAGAATGGCGGGCAGATCCGGGAAAACAGCCCGGTAATCCGGGGCCGTGCCGCAGAACCCGCCCGCATATCCCGACCGTCCAAGCACCGAAGCACTCACGAGGGGCAGGCCCGCTTCAGCACACAGATCGGACAATAGATAGGTGACGGCCACACTGTCCGCCGCATCCACGACAACGGACACATCCGTCAGAAGACGCCGGGCCAGTGTCGGCTCCAGACGCTCCGCCACGGGTACGATCTGACAGTCCGGGTTCAGGTCCGACAGCCGATCGGCCACGCAGGCGGCCTTGAAACGGCCGATATCGTCCATGCGAAAGAGCGTCTGACGATGCAGGTTGCTCTCATCCACACGATCATGATCGACCACCGTGATCCGCCCGCATCCAGCACCGACAAGCGCGGGCAGAACAGTCGCGCCCAGACCACCCGCGCCCACAACCAGAACATGGGCCTCCAAAAGGCGCTTCTGGTCAGCTTCCCCCTGCGGGAAAAACCGGGTCTGCCGCACATAACGGCTCATCGTCTGTAGGCCTGCGTCGCGGCGACCCATTCCCGACACCGCGACACCGGGTCTTCCGCCTGCTGGATGTCCGTCACAACGGCCGCACTGTCCGCCCCCGCCGCAAAAACCCCTTCCAGACGCTCCGGCGTAAGGCCGCCGATGGCGACAAGCGGCGTCTCCCCGGCGCGGGTTTTCCAGTCCCGGACGCGCTCCAGCCCCTGCGGCCCCCATTTCATTTTCTTCAGCAATGTCGGATAGACGGGGCCGAGTGCGACATAGGCCGGTTTGAAGGACAGAGCGCGTTCAAGCTCCGCCGGGTCGTGAGTGGACAGCCCGAACCGGATGCCCGCACGCCGCAGAGCGTCAAAATCGGCGGTCTCCATATCTTCTTGCCCGAGATGGACGAAATCGCATCCCAGTTCCAGCGCCAGACGCCAGTAATCATTGATGACAAGCTGCGCGCCATGAAGGGCGCAGAGTGCCCGGGCATGGCGGATCTGACGGCGGAGCTCTGCGTCCGGCTTGTCCTTCAGCCGAAGCTGAACCAGACGCACACCACAGGGCAGCAGCGTTTCAAGGAGCGAAACGTCTCCCACCAGAAGATAAAAGGGATCAAGCGTCATCATACCAACTCCGCCAGACCGAAAACCGGGGTTGAGGCGCAGGCCATGTCCCGTCTGGGCATCAGCCCGGCCTCGAACGCGTCCCGCCCCGCCTGAATGGCACAACCGAACGCCCGCGCCATGGCCGCCGGGTCCACCGCCTTGGCCACCGCCGTATTGAGCAGAATGGCGTCCAGACCCATCTCCATAGCCTGTGCCGCCTGACTGGGTGCACCAATCCCTGCATCCACAACGAGCGGAATCCCGCTGAAATGTGCCCGCATGGTTCGCAGACCTTCAGGATTACGCAGTCCCTGCCCCGATCCGATGGGCGCGCCCCACGGCATCAGCACCTTGCATCCTGCTTCCAGAAGTTTTTCCCCCACGATCAGATCTTCAGTCGTGTAGGGAAACACCTCGAACCCCTCAGCACACAGCACGCGCGCGGCTTCGACGAGTGCGAACGGGTCCGGCTGAAGTGTGTCGGCATGGCCGATGACTTCCAGTTTGATCCACGATGTTCCAAACACTTCGCGCGCCATACGGGCCGTGGTGACGGCTTCGCGGGCCGTATGACACCCGGCAGTGTTCGGCAGCAGGCGGCAGCGGCTTTCGGACAGGATGTTCCGGAACGCGGCCCCCGCAGCGCCTTCCCGCCGCAGCGAAACCGTGATGATCTCCGCACCGGACGCCTCGATCGCCTCCAGCAACACCGCGGGCGACGGATACTGCGCCGTCCCGAGCATCAGCCGCGACGTCAGATCAACGCCGTAAAACATGTCAGCCTCCCTGCATCGGAGACAGGACTTCGACCTTCATGCCCTCGTCCAGACGGGTTGCATCACGCATGGAACGGGCAATGAAATCACCATTCAGGGCCGTGGCCACGCAGGGAGCTTCAAACCCCTGTTCGATCAGCAGGTCGGCCAGCGTCCGGGCCTGTGTCCTGATGAGCTCGCCGTTCAGATCAATCCGCATGCGCGTAAACCTCCGCAAGTTCTGCCACCAGTTGCTCGGCGCAGACGGGCGCCATCAGGAAACCGTGGCGGTACATCCCGTTGACGTAACTCCGCCCCCCGACATGGCGGACAGCCGGGATATTGTCAGGAAAAGACGGGCGCAGCCCCGCGCCCAGTTCAAGGATTTCAGCCTCGGCAAAGCCCGGATGAAGCGTGTAGGCCGCCGAAAGCAGTTCCATCGCCGCTCGCGCGGTCACCGGGCCGGGCCGGGCGCTTTCCACCATGGTCGCCCCGATCATGTACCGATCCCCATCCCTTGGCACAACGTAACAGGGAAAGCGCGGATGCAGCAGCCGGACCGGCCGCGTCAGCGATACGTCCGGGGCATGCACGATCAGCATTTCCCCCCGCACGCCGCGCAGATCGGCGAGACTGTCTCGGGCAGCCAATCCCCGGCAATCCACGACATGACCGCGCGGCGCATCCGACCGGAAGGTCACGCCTTTCGCAAGCAGCTTGTCGCGCAGGCTGGCAAGCGCTTTGCGCGGGTCCAGATGCGCTTCGGTCGGGAAAAACAGTCCGCGCGCAAACCGCCCCTCCAGATCCGACTCCAGATCGCCGGGAACGACCCAGTCGTGCTGCTGCGTGGCGCGCGCAAAACGATCCAGTTCGGCGCCGTCACGCGGCGGGGCAACGACAAGCGTGCCACGCTTTGTGACGCCCGGAACATGAGCCGCCCACCAGTCCACCGCTGCCTGTCCCTGCGCCACGATCAGGTCGGGCGCGCTTTCTCCCTCGCAGAACGGGGCCAGCATTCCCCCCGCAAACCGTGATGCCGCCTCTGGACTGCCCTCCGGGACAATGACTTCCACGTCAAGACCCCGGTCGGAAAGAGCCGTGGCGCAACATAGCGCCGCAACCCCCTCCCCCAGGACGGAATGGATCATTCCGCCGGTTCCGTCACGGGTACATAAAGCGCGCCGCCTTCCCGGAACTTCCCGGCCATTTCTTCCATCCCAGCCTGCTTTTCCGCTTCCGCCCGGATGTCATGGGAGATCTTCATCGAACAGAATTTCGGCCCGCACATCGAACAGAAATGCGAGACCTTATGCGCCTCTTTCGGGAGGGTCTCATCATGCATAGACCGCGCCGTATCGGGGTCCAGTCCCAGATTGAACTGGTCTTCCCACCGGAACTCGAACCGCGCGCGGGACAGCGCATCGTCACGCATCTGCGCGCCCGGATGTCCCTTCGCCAGATCCGCCGCATGCGCTGCGAGCTTGTAGGTAATGACACCAGTCTTGACGTCATTGCGGTCCGGCAGACCCAGATGTTCCTTGGGCGTCACATAACAGAGCATCGCCGTGCCGAACCAGCCGATCATGGCCGCGCCGATGGCGGAGGTGATGTGGTCGTAACCCGGCGCAATATCGGTCGTTAGTGGGCCAAGCGTGTAGAAGGGTGCCTCGTGGCAATGTTCGAGCTGCTTGTCCATGTTGGCCTTGATCTTGTGCATCGGCACATGGCCCGGCCCCTCGATCATGACCTGACAGTCCTTCGCCCAGGCGATTTTTGTCAGTTCGCCAAGGGTTTCCAGCTCTGCGAACTGCGCGGCGTCATTGGCATCTGCAATCGAACCGGGGCGCAGGCCGTCGCCCAGCGAGAACGACACGTCATAACGGCGGCAGATATCGCAGATTTCATCGAAATGCTCATACAGAAAGCTCTCGCGATGATGATGCAGGCACCATTTTGCCATGATGGAGCCACCGCGGGAAACGATGCCCGTCACGCGGCGGGCCGTCAGCGGGATCATGTGCAGACGGACACCGGCGTGGATGGTGAAATAATCCACCCCCTGCTCCGCCTGTTCGATCAGTGTGTCGCGGAAAATTTCCCATGTCAGGTCTTCCGCAATTCCGCCGACCTTCTCCAGCGCCTGATAGAGCGGAACCGTCCCGATCGGCACGGGTGCGTTGCGGATGATCCAGTCGCGGATGTTGTGAATGTTACGGCCCGTCGAGAGATCCATGACCGTATCCGCGCCCCAGCGGATGGACCACACCATTTTCTCGACTTCTTCTTCCATCGAAGACGTCACGGCCGAATTGCCGATATTGGCATTGATCTTCACAAGGAAATTACGGCCAATAATCATCGGTTCGAGTTCGCAATGATTGATGTTGGCGGGAATGATGGCGCGACCCGAGGCAATTTCCTGCCGCACGAATTCCGGCGTCACGAAATCCGGGATGCTGGCTCCGAAATCCTCGCCGTCGCGCGCCTCTTTCAGGGCTTCCGTCCGGCCGATATTCTCGCGAATGGCGACGAATTCCATTTCCGGCGTGATGATCCCCGCACGGGCATAGGCCATCTGTGTGACGGCGCGATCTCCAACAGCCCGCAGAGGACGGCGCTGCTGCGGAAAGCTCGGTGTCAGCCGATCCCCCTGTGCAAAACCGTTATCGGCTGCCGTGATCGTCCGCCCCTCATACTCTTCCACGTCCCCACGATCGCGAAGCCAGTTTCCCCGGCTGTCCGACAGGCCCTTTGCAATGTCGATGCTGACGGAGGGATCGGTATAGGGGCCTGAACTGTCATAGACATTCAGCGGACATTCACCCGAAACCGCAATCTGCCGCAGCGGCACCGCGATGTCATGATGCACGCCACGGACATGGATCTTGCTGGAAGCCGGCAGAGGGCCGGTCGTAATAGCGGGAATGGAAGCGTTCATGTGGTGTCTCCTCAAGCGCACTCGAAAAGACCCAAGAAACGTGAGGCAGAAAGGGAGCCGCTGCCCCCAGTGCCCGATCACGGACACGGAAAAGGCCAGATCGGCCCGAGAGGGACATGCCCTCCGGTCTTCCTACGCCAGCATCAACTGGGTCAGGTTCAAAGGGTCGCCTCACCGTGGCGCCGGTTTCCCGACGTCACCAATTGGCCTCTCAGTCCCCTAGGCGGGACTCCCCTGACAGGAAGCGACAGTGCTGGAGAAGCGTCAGAAGATCAAGAGCAGAGTGCGTCTGCCGTGCTCTTATGGTTCTGCAGCATGAGTGGGAGAATTATCTGACCACATATCTCGATGGATCTTCCATTTGCCATCCTGCTTGAGCAAAACGATCGTCTGTTTGCCGCGCTCGATAACCTGACCTTTGGTATCAAGCATCCTGATTTGAGAAAGGCTGGTTGCAGCATTTTCGCCACCATAAATCTCATAGTGATCGAATGTGGCACCGCCAACGAGATCAGGCCGCAAGGTCTTCTCAAAATAAGCAAGAATGGCAGCGCGACCGGAAATTGGGTCCGCGTTGGGGGGCAGTAGTCTGGCGTCATCAGTGTAAAGACGCGAAATTGCCTGAAGATCGCCCTTGGCGAGATCGGCAGCAAACTGCTCGGTCACAGCCTTCACGGCAGCCACATCCGGCGATTGCGTGCTGGCCGCCATGGCAGGTGCGCATTGCAGAACGAGCGCCATCGAGGCGCCGAGAAAAGAAGCGAACGGTTTTGTAAATATCATGACAAATGTCCCGGTGATAAAAAGTCGTTGAAGCGATCGGCCCTGTATTTCAAAGCTGTGAACAGCCGCCATCGACCACCAGTTCTGTGCCGACGACATATTGGGATTCGTCGCTTGCGAGGTAGAGAACTGCAGCGGCGACTTCTTCAGCCCGGCCCATGCGTCCAAGAGGAACGCTCGCAGCGAACTGGGTTTTGAAGTCTTCCACTTCGGCTTCAGAAAGACCGATCTTGTTCAGAAGCGGCGTTTCGATCCCGCCGGGTGCGACCGCGTTGACACGGATTTTGCGACCGAGCAGCTCATAGGACCAGCTCCGCGCGAAAGACCGGACTGCCGCTTTGGCGGCGGCAACCAGCGACAGGGCATGTTTGCCGGTCTGGTCGATAAACGAGGTCGTCAGAATAACGGATGCCCCCTCACGCAGTACGGGGAGTGCCGCCTGCATCGTGAATACGGCACCTTTGACACTGACATCCATGACGTCGTCATACTGACGTTCATCAATTGACTGTAAGGGTGTCGGAATGACGTAACCGGCGTTCACAAACAGAATATCGAGGCCGCCGAATGCCTTCTGGACCTTGTCCGCAACGGAGATCATGGCGTCGACAGACCGCACATCGGCCGCCAGAACCAGCGCCTCTCCGCCCAGTTCTGCATGCACATCGGCAAACCGGGTTTCATCGCGCCCCGTGACGGCAACACGCGCTCCTTCTGCGACAAACCGCTTTGCAGTCGCAAGGCCGATACCGCTCGTACCGCCCGTGATGAGGGCAGTTTTTCCCGAAAGTCTCATATCAGATCCCCATATTAGAAAAACGTGACAGGCGTCCCGGACGCGATCACCGTTCCCGTTGATCCTATCAAAACGGGTTATGACCTAAAGGACATATTTCCCTCTCTTTAAGACAT
Source organism: Gluconobacter sp. Dm-44 (assembly GCF_018256175.1). Taxonomy (NCBI): domain Bacteria; kingdom Pseudomonadati; phylum Pseudomonadota; class Alphaproteobacteria; order Acetobacterales; family Acetobacteraceae; genus Gluconobacter; species Gluconobacter sp. Dm-44. The sequence continues at coordinate 196,187 of NZ_JAERLZ010000004.1, forward strand.
ATCGCCTTGCTATCCACATATGGCGCAAAACAAGGGAAATAGGTCCTTTAGGAAATTCTCACAGAGCATTACGTCTCAAGACCGTCCAGAAACCAGCCCTATGGGGCAGGAGACATGAGGAGACGGAGATGCTTGAAATTTTCGATGAAACCTTCCCGGAAGAATTGACCGAGGCAGGGAGCGCACGGCGCCGCATGATGCTCATGGGGAGCGCTGCGATTGCTGCAACGGCGGCAACGCGCCTTCTGCCGGAAAGCGCACGGGCGGCCGTGTCGGGGACAGCCGAAAAACCTATAGATTTTCTGTTTGCGATTTATCCGAACGGAACACTTCTTGATTTTGCCGGCCCCAACGAAATCCTGTCGCGCATTCCCAACACGAATGTTCGTTTTGCCAGTCCTGAGGGCGGTTTCGTCACGCTGGAAAAGGGCATTGTTTTCGGGCCAACGGAAAAGCTTTCCGATATCGACAAGGTCGATGTCATTTGCGTGCCTGGCGCCCTGAATCTTTCGGCCATGATGAAGCCCGAGACACTGGGGCATGTCCGGCGTCTGTCCGAGACGGCGAGATATGTGACCTCCGTCTGTACCGGCTCTATTATCCTTGCGGCTTCAGGGGTTCTCAAGGGGCGGCGAAGTGCCTGTCATTGGGCATTTCTGAACATCCTCAAAGAATATGGGGCCATTCCTGATCCCGCGCGTATTGTGAAGGATGGACGCTTCATGAGTGGGGGCGGAGTAACGGCCGGTATTGATTTCGGTCTGGCGATCGCAGCTGAACTCCGTGGGGCGCAAGCCGCGCAGGAAGTACAGCTTCTTGTGCAGTATGATCCGCAGCCACCTTTTCATGCTGGCAATCCTGCGGAGGCACCCCCGGCAATTCGTGACGTGGTTTATAAAAAACTTCCGGGCTCTCAGAACGGCCTGATGCGCCCGGTTCTTTAATCTGTAGAGACCAGATACGCACCAGAAAATGGTGCGTATCTGTTTCAGGCCGCAGGAGATGGCAGAGTGTCGTCGGCGATCCATTCTCCGTGAAAGCCAAACGGCACCCGGACCGGCAGGCGTATTGTAGCGACAGGCTCCCCAGTAAAATCCTGAGCATCCAGAATAACAACATCGCTCAGATTTCGGGCCGCATCGTACACATAAGACATGATCCAGCCTTCATCTTCGGCAAGTGCCTCTGGCTTGCGCACGAAGATGGGCTCTAACGTCATGCGGTCGGGGCCATAATGATGGATTTCCGTGGTTCCCCGCAGCATGTCGTGTTTCATGGCAGGTCCGAAACGTACGTCCCGCCCCCAGTGAGCTGTATAGCCGAAGCGATAGGACTGACCGCCGAACCGGTCATTGATCCGTGGGAACTCAGTTCCGTGATCGTCAAGAAGCATCTCGCTCAAGCGCCCGGAGCGCCGGTCTAGCGTCCAGCGGACGAGCGTGGGCGCGCCTTCGTTCGGGCCATTGTGATCACGCTCGAACATCCGGGGATGACGCACGAGATCGATGATTGTCAGATCCCCATCGTCATAGGCATTCACGAAATGGAAAACGAAGCAGCGTGGGGCTTCGAACCACTGAATGTTCGTGCCGTCTTCATTGCGGGGCAGCAGCCCGATCCGCGCATCCCGTCGCTCATCCCAGAGCCAAGGGAATTTCGCCTTCGCATGTTCGGGCTGAAACGTAACCGGCAGATCGGGGATGACGATGAACGACGCGGTAAATGCCATATCATGGATTAGTGGAATATGGGGCAGATCGATCCGTGCTTTCGTCGTGGCATATCCGTTCTGGTCGAGCGAAATATAGCGAACCGGCTGTCCGGGTTCATAGGCAAGAGCGTGCTGTTCGCCGGTTATGGGATCGAATTTTGGATGGCCGGTGAAGCCGGCTTCAAGAGTCCCGTTGAAATCCGCACGCGCGACGCTTTCCAACTCATAGTTCAACTCGACTGGAAGGCTGCCCGCTTCGACAACAGCATAGAGTTTTCCTCCAACACTGGTAAAATTCGTGTTCACGCTGCCATCGCGCAAACCCATGCCGGGCCCTTCGAGCGGTGGCAATTTCAGAGCGGCGACCACGGACGCATCCCTGACATAGCGGCTGCGATACCACTCTGCCCTTCCCTTACGCAAACGCAGTCCATGCGCCATGCCTGACCCTGAAAACCAGTGATATTGCGCAGGGTCTGGAACACTGACGGGGTTGGGACCGATACGCAGAAGCCGACCATTCAGGGCTTCAGGAATATGGCCGATAACCTCCAGATCGAAAGCGGTCGTTTCAATCTCGATCGGTTTGAAATTATTGGCGAGATAAGGCCCCCCGGAATGCGTGGGCGCATGGGATTTCGAGATTAGAGTCATGACGATGTCCTATGTGATAGATCATCACATCGTCATTCGTTGATCCAATGTCAACTTAAATGTTATACATCATCACATGAAGCAAATCACAGACGCAAAACCCTCCGGTGCTCGCAAAACCTATCATCATGGTGATCTGCGGAAGGTATTACTTGATGCAGCCTTAGCGGAAGTCGCCGCTCATGGGGCGCAGGGTCTTTCCATGGCATCGCTGGCGCGCAGGGCTGGCGTTGCGCAGTCGGCGCCGTACCGCCATTTCAGCGACCGTGAAGACCTCCTTGCTGCCGTTGCGACGGATGGATTTGAACGCTTCACCGAGGCTCTTCTCGAAGCCGCGTCGGACGGAGACGACGTGACCGCGCTGAACAGGATGGCGGTCGCCTATCTCGTGTTCGGGGAGAGGAATGTGGAGCTTTATCGCCTCATGTTCGCATCGGGTCTGGTTCCGGGGGCGGCACCCGATAGCGCCCTGAAGCGCGCAGCAAACACCAGTTTTCAGCCGCTTCTTGATCGCGTCCGGACCTCAGACCCGGCGGCATCACCTTTGTCGGCACATGTCAGATGGGGACAACTTCATGGTCTGGTCATGCTGAAGGCCGACGGGTTTATTCATGATCCGTTGGAGGCACTGGTGGGTGTCCTCTCTCTTTAAGATCATACCCTCGTCATCACTCAGCCTGAACTGTCCTGACGACCTGCGCGCCGGATCGCCTGCGGCGGGTGGCCGTGCAGCTTGACGAAGGCGCGGCGCATGCGCTCCGGATCGGAAAAACCCACGGATTTTGCGATCTGCTCAATCGGTTCCGACCCGCTTTGCAGGCGGGAACAGGCTGCCTCCACGCGCAGACGCTCGACCGCTCGGGCCGGTGTCTCGCCCGTCTGACTGCGAAAGGCACGCCCGAACTGGCGCACGCTTAACCGTGCTGCTTCCGCCAGACGTTCGATCGGAAGCGGCTCGACCAGATGTTCCCGCGCGAAGGCAAGCGCCATACGGATGCGGTCCGATTCCGGCTCCATCTGGGACATGGCCGAGAACTGCGACTGCCCACCAGAGCGCCGATAAGGGACGACAAGCTCACGGGCGACGTCGCGGGCGATTGCAATGCCGTGGTCGGTTTCAATGAGGGCCAGTGCCAGATCGATCCCCGCGGAAATCCCTGCGGACGTCCATACATTATGGTCCGAGATGAAGATACGGTCGGCCTCAACCTTGATCTGAGGATAACGCTGTTGCAACTCCGGTGCGAGACGCCAATGCGTCGTTGCGCGGCGGCCGTCGAGCAGCCCGGTTTCCGCCAGCAGGAAGGCACCTGTGCAGACGCTCGCGACGCGGACGGTTCGTGCCGTAAGATCCTTTGCAGCAGCGATGGCGTCGGGGTTTTGGAAAGGCCCGATGTCTCCACCGATGAACAGAACCGTGTCAAAAGCCGTGTCGCGGCTGGATTGCGTGTCGATGGGAACCCCAGAGCTCCCGACGACGATGCCTCCGGGTTCGGAGATGACCGTCAGCCGGTACGCCCCACCCTCAATGAGGGTGTTGGCCTCTTCGAAAGCCCCCAAAGGGCCTGCGAGATCGAGAATCCGGTGGTTCTGGCAGATAAAAAATCCGACGTGATGCATAGTCCTGATTTAAGGGAAAAATAAAATTCAGGCCATAGATTTCTTATTGTCCCTCGAAAGCGAGATCAGCTTGCACGAACGAAAATCGCAGCTTCACGCTTTCACAATCAATATCCACACAGGATTGTAACAGCGAGACAGATCGCGCCATAAACAATCAGAAAAATCCACGGCAAGGAGGAAAGAATTACCTCCACGACCGCATGCAGACTTCTGAAATTATGTTCAAAATCTGTACTGCCGCTCCGCTTGATCTCTCTTTTCATGTCTCGGCACACCGTTTGACGAACGCGTGCATCACGTCGAAACCCAGCGCGAACAAACCCATGGGCTCCATAACGTAAAACACGGTCAACTCAGCCGCAGTAAACGCCAGATGAAAACAGTGCGCTTTCACGACACACCTCCAGAAACAGGTTCCAGCCAGATCAGCCGGTCAGTGCCTGTTCTTTTAGGAAGCGATTCTTTCACACGTATGTCGCAAATATCTCGGCCCTGAAATATGGCCGTACCGTCAATTCCGAACAGCTCAGCCCCCACCGGAATCAAATGAGGACATCAATAGAATGGCGGGGCATGAAGAATGTGTCTGAGCTGAAATAAAGCGCTCATATAAGAGACATCATGAGTAGAAGCTGGTGTGATATCAGGAGAGAATGACAGTCATGCCTCATCTCCTTATCGTGGACGACGACAGGGACATTCTCTCCCTGCTCACCCGATTTCTCGGCAAACATTCCTATACCGTCTCGGTCGCAGAGGATGGTCCTGCCATGTTCTCATGCCTGGGTTCAGAAACAATTGATCTGGTCATCCTTGACGTCATGCTGCGCAACGAGGATGGCTTCAGTCTCTGCAGACGCCTCAGAACCAGCTCCAACATTCCGGTCATCATGCTCTCTGCGATGGCCGAGCACACGGATCGCGTTGTCGGTCTCGAGATTGGAGCGGACGACTATCTCACCAAACCCTTTGACCAAAGGGAACTGCTGGCCAGAGTAAAAGCTGTCCTCCGCCGAACAGCAGACAGGACTGACAGCATTCCTGTGAGCGAAGCGCGCCCGATCCTGTCTTTCGGAGGCTGGCGCCTGGACGTCGCACGCAGGGAACTCCGCTCGGAAGATAATGCGCTCGTTCTTTTGTCTGGTGGAGAGTTTGAGCTTCTTCTGGCTTTTGCAGAACATCCCCAGCGGGTTCTGACCCGCGACCAGCTCCTCGATCTGGCAAGGGGGCGAAATCATACGGCATATGACCGCAGCATCGATGTTCAGATCAGCCGTCTGCGCCAGAAGCTGGAGGAAGACCCCAAAAATCCAATCGTGATTCGGACTGTCCGGAACGGTGGCTATCTGTTCTCTCCGGAAGTCAAACGTCTGTGACCCGTCTTCGCTGGTTTGAAGACACCATTACACGCCGTCTGGTGACGACGGTGGCTCTGGCCGCAGCCACAACGGTCGGGTTGTTGCAGTTATTCTTCCTGTTTGGTGGGCACTGGGCACAACCCAACATCGAGCAGACCGGCCTTCTTCAGGAAGTCGCTGCCATCACACGCGTCATTACGGCGGCTCCTGCAGCTGTACGCCCGAAAATTGCGCAGGCGGCTTCCACCGAAGGTTTTCAGTTCAAGTGGTTTGCCGCAGACAGCCGTACCGCGGAAATGCTGAAAACCGCGCATTATAATCCGTATGAAGTCCAAATGGGACATGATATCATTGCATCCCTTATCGGCGGAACGACAAGAAGCATGGACGCATTTTCCGTCGATAATCCCGTCGCGCAGGCTCCTGATATTTCCGTTGATCCTAAAAAATATCCTGATGCATCGTTTATGGCCCTACAGCTCGACGATGGAAGCTGGCTGGTCTGTGCCGCTTTGGTGCGATACTGGGGTTTTTTCTGGCGCGAACGCCTCTTGCTGGAATTCGCCACGATTGCCGCATGGGTGATTGCCGTCTCTCTCATTGCCTCTCGCCAGCTTTCCAGGCCCATCGAAAATCTGGCGAAAGATGTTCGTCTTGCCGGAATGAACCCATCATCCGCTCCCATTCCGGCAACCGGTCCGCGCGAACTTCAACTGGTTGCCCAGACGATCAACGCCATGAGGGATCAGATCCAGAAATTTATCGCGGCACGCACCACCATGCTGGCAGCCATCTCGCACGATCTCAGAACGCCACTGACGCGACTGCGTCTCCGAGGAGAGTTCATCGACGATATGGAACAGCAGGCACGGCTGTTCCGGGATGTCGACGAAATGCAGGCCATGGTCGATGGCGCCCTGTCGTTTTTCAGGGATGATGCTGTCTGCGAAGAGATGACGACCTGCGATCTTCCAGGGATTTTACGAACCATCGTCAATGATTTTGCGGATCAAAACATTATTCTCGAATATTCCGGACCCGTAAGGGCAACCTCTCAGGGCCGTCCTTTTGCTCTCAAACGCGTTTTTACCAATCTGGTCGAAAATGCCGTCAAATATGCCACGGTTCCTTCCCTCGAACTGAGATGCATGCCAACGCAGTCTGTCATCACGATCAGGGATCATGGTCCAGGCATCCCTGACGATCAGATCGGGCGAATTTTCGAACCCTATTTCAGAGGCGACAAATCCAGAAATCGGGAAACGGGCGGCATTGGTCTGGGGCTGACATCCGCCCTCAGTATTGTCCAGACCCATGGCGGCGAAATCAAAGCGTCCAATCACCCGGAAGGCGGCCTCGAAATTCAGGTTATTTTACCGAAAACACCCTCAGATTTCCCTGATCGCATCGTGGCGATATTTTGAACCGACACCAGTTTTCCTGTATGGAAAATTATCACTGAAATAATATTTCATCCTCGACATAATAGCGAGATAATCTAGAAATCCTCGCCAGATAAACCTCCTCCAGCAGCGTCGCTTCTACCAGCAGAGCGATCTGCACACTCAGTGTTCTGCTGTGGGGAGAGTTAAAAATGACATTATTACCTGCGCCATATCGCGCCCAGTTTCGTCAGGCAGCGCACGCACGGGTTCTGCCCGTTGCAGAAACGTTTTCACGCTCCCGGTTCGGACACTTTGCAAGCACAATATTGCTCATATCCAAGCCCCACATGCGAATCACCGCCTACAACGCTCCCATGATGGCGTTACTCGCGCTCACCGGTTGCGCCGGGCAGAACGTAACGCATTCCGGCTTCCTGCCAGAAAAAACCTACGGCGACATGACGCCGCAAAAGGGACACGTTGACGACCATATCTACGTTAAACCCGGTCTGGATGCCTCAAAATACCAAACCGCTGTCATTGATCCCGTGACCTGGCATCCGGTGGCCAACGCCCCCCATCTCAAACCGGAAGTCGCGGCCCGCATGACAAATGCCTTCACAGCCGAAATCAAAAAGAATATCGGCAAGATCTATACAGTCGTTGATGCATCCGAGTGTGGAACCTGCGCGGACGCCGTTCATATCCGCGCCGCCATCACGAATATCCGTCGCAGCAAATGGTATTACAATGCCATTCCCGTTGTCGCCGGGTTTGCAGCCGGTGCGGCTGGTGGTGGCCTGCCCCCTATTCCACCCCCGTTTCCCGGCGGAGCCAGTGAAGAACTGATAGCTGTCGATGGCGCAACCGGAGAAACCTTGATTGCAATCGCGACCTATAATAACGGAATGCCCTGGAATATGATGGGCCAGTGGATGCCATATCTGCATGCCAAACGGGCGTTCCGTCTTGCTTCAGAGCTTCTGCTCGAAGAATTCAAAAAGAGTGGCGCACCACCGCTTCCGGAAAAATAATACTTCCCCCGGAATGACTTTTACCGAAGCGGAGATAATGATGAAATCTCATAGCCTGTGATCCCGCCCGTCATGCCTTTTGGAAGATGGCCGGCAAAACAGCCGATAAAATCGGACTCTGCTTCAAACCACCAATGGTCCGTTCAGGACCGCGGCACCACACCGGCGCGCTTTATGACAAGGCTGAGCGCTGTACCCTTGTGAAAAGCGATATGGCCGGTTTTAAGACTCTCTATTTCATATTGAGGTTGCTCTGACGTTGCATGATGCTCATAGCCATTGACCAAAAAATGCGCCGAATGGACGGCTCTGATCCGTCCACTGACATATCCCGCTTCTGAGTTCCAGGAGACGATATCTCCAATTTCAAACACCTGCGATTGCATAGAAACTCCTCATCCTGTGTGAATTACGAAAGAAGAGCGAGATCCTCCACCTGCCCTTACCAGCTGTAAGTGATCTTTCCGCTGCCACCGCTCGTGGTCATTCGCCCGCCATACTGCCCGACATAATCCACCGAGACATCAAGACGATCCGCCAGTTTCGCGGTCAGACCCGTCTGAACCACGGCAGTATCAATCGAAAGCGGCACCCCGGTCACATCCATTCCATAGCCCTGAGCCTGCGGAGCAAGACGAAAGCTTTCCTTCGCCGTCATATCCGTCATGCCAAAAGCCCGACGATAGGCCGCGCTCAGATGCGGCGCCACCGTCACACCTGCGACATTCAGACGCGTTGCCACCTTCATGCCAAAGGCCGAATAGCCAATGCTCTGATCCATCCCTTTGACCCGCAGCGCCGCCACACCACCATGCTCTCGCACGTCTTCAGACTGGTAATTGACATAAGCCATCCGTACGAAAGGCTCGAACTCCACCGGCGTGCCCGCCGCCTGAACGGCAAAACGATATCCCGTCTCTCCATAAAGCTGTCCGGTCCCGCCCAGAGAATTGCTGCTGACATGCGCATCATATCCCGAAATGCGGATATCACGACGGGTATTCAGCACATTCCAGGTATAGTCGGCTCCCAACTTCAGCGTGATCAGCGCATCCTGCGTCAGGCCACCCACACGCCATGCAGTCCCCCCATAGGCGCCCAGTGTGACATTATTGGAATGGCCGCCCGAACTGCGACCGCCCCCATTGGAGAACATGCTCCGACCGTAAGCCAGCAATCCACCCACACGCCATTCCCCGACCCTGGTATCGGCCCCCATGATCCAGCCAACGGAATTGTCATTCAATCCGACAGTTCCCGCGGATGATGCATTATGTCCCATGGCCCCATAAACGGTGCCCCAGGTGCTTAAACCCCGTGCAGGTGCGGTGTCACAGATGTTGGTATGTGCGCCCTTCGTGCCGGAAATCTGCTGCTGCAGATCATCATCCGCACAATCCAGCCGGTTCAGCGCAGCATTGCGGATATAAAAACTGTCATTGACCATCGCGGTCCGCGTGCTGGCATGAATTTCACCCGACAGGGCATCAAGCGCGCGATAACGCTGCTGGTTCTCAAGCCCCGCAACCAGATTGGTCAGAGCACCTGCCTGGGCAATATTGGCGATTCCGTCCAGCCCGTATCCGGCCATCGTCTGGTTACGGGTCGATGCACCGTAACCGAAACTCAGGACCGTATTCCGCTGCAAGGCAATCTGCACTGAATTCGAAGCAGAATAGGTCGGCTCGACAAGCTGGATCAGCGAATGGGTCTGGACGAGACCGCTCTGGTCATAATGGGCAAATGTTCCACTCACGCCCCCGGACGCCTGAACAAGCGTATAGGACTGGCCGGTTCTGAGGTCTGCCCCCGGCAGTGCCGTCACCACCAGTGTCGCATCCGGTTTGATCGTCAGCACGCCGGAAAGACTGACCTGACTGGAATTCTGGTCAGCCCCCACATTCGCCGCGAAGGTCGAGCCGCCTTCCATGGTAACGTTTCCATTGACGCGCAACGTCCCGAACGAACTGGAAGCCGTCTGCCCTGGCCGGAATAGCCCGAAAATATCCGCGCTCCCGATTACACCCGTTCCTGTCACGGACGTTCCGCTGGCAACCGTAACGGCAGAATTCTCAAGATTGCCCATCACCGACAGGCTTCCCTGTTCAACATTCGTCGAACCCATCAGTGCTGAACCGTCACCGGTGTAAACCAGCGCACCCGCCCCCTGTTTGACGACTGCACCTGCACCAGACATCGCATTACCCAACGTGCCGTCAGTCGCCTGATCCACGACCAGTGTCGTGCCCTGCGCCGTGCTGATTGTCCCCGTCCCGAAGCTGGACACGCTCCCGACCAGCGTTCCGCCCTGGATATCGGTGCCACCGGCATAGGTGTTCACACCGGACAGGGTAAGAGTATTCCCGCCCATTTTCGTAACCGATCCGGATCCGCTAATATTCTGAGAGACGGTCACATCATCATCCCGATATACGGTCAGATTTGAGGACGCATTAACCAGCTGGATCTGAGAGCTGTTATTGATCGAGCCGCTGGTGCCACCATAATAGCCAAGCTCAAGTGTTCCTTCGTTGACAATTGTCGCGCCAGTGTAAGTATTCGTCGCTGTCAGGGCGACTGTTTTATCGCCATCTTTGATCAGATCGCCTGTACCCGTGATGATATTGCTGACCATCTCAGGCCCGGCCGTCTTCTGGCCTGTATAATTGTCCTGACTGATACGCAGCGTCGCATCATTCTGGATCACCCCAACACCCCGCAGGCTCAGCGGAGAAGCGGCAAGGGTTCCCTGCTGGATGATCGTGTTGACGACCGGCCCTGCGCCATGTGCGTACTGATTGTCTCCCGTCAGCGTCAGGGTTCCGCTACCCGTCTTGACGAGATTGCCCGCCCCTGTGATGGCGCCGGTCAGACGGGTGTTGAAACGCCCCGTATCAATCGTTGACGCGCTATTACTGCCGAGGCTGATGTTGACCGAACTGCTCAGATCAGCATTGACATCCCGCAACGTGCCGCCAGACAACGTGAACGTGTAGTCCTTCGACGTGCCCGTCGCCTGAATTCCGTTTGTACCCCCGACTTCCAGAACACTCCCGGCCCCCAACCAGACGGGGTTTGCTCCGAGGCCGTTAGCAGCATCAGGCTGGCCGATGGTAAGTTTTCCATCAACATGTACAAGAGCGATCCCACCGGACTGCCCCGTTGCATTCAGTGCCGCATTACCGCCCCCTGAACCGAGCGTCAGATCATTCGTAACGAGACGGCTTCTATCCGACGCGCCATAGGACGTCAGGTTGATGGTCCCCAAGGTGCCATCTCCCAGACCAGCACTGACAGAAGCAGCAGAAACCTGAGCATCTGAGGAAATATTAAGAGTCGATCCGATATAGGCATCAGGTGCCGCACCGATGACAAGCGACTGGTCCGCATTCAAAGAGGAGCCCGAGCCGGAAACCATTACCAAAGCAGCCCCGGCCGGAGGCGCTCCCGCGGTAATGCTCTGGGCCGAAATCTGCGCTCCATTGCCAATCGTCAAAGCTCCGCTAGCAATAACCGGAGAAGCATAAGACTGACTGGCCGCGGCCCCCTGAAAGCTTCCTCTGATTGTCTGAGTGGCTGCAAAAGCCCCAACAGGAGTAAAACTCAGGGTCGAAACCGTCGCCAAAAGGAGGCAGCTCAGCCCCCGGCTTTTCTGAATGACAACATGTGGAAGACCCTGCAGGCAAAGCATTAATCGCACCTCGTTAAAAATATCTTTCCAAGAAAAAGATATCTGGGTAATAAAAATTATCGTTATTTTGCGGAAAATGTCTCAAACGTAAAGGCGAAAAATTTTATTCCCCTTTACTGCGACCTGATGAAAGTACAGATTTTACACTCTTCACACCCAAATCTACTGGGTTCTTGATGCTATAATGAGACTATAACCAAGACGATAAAGTCCTTTGTCCGTTTAGCGCTTTTCTCAGCGGCATATCAGACATTGAGGCCAGCGAGGCGCAGAGCGATGGCAGGAGCGCGTCTGTTCGTGAAGTTTGTTTGCGCGGTCACATTCGGCCGGAATACGGTCATCAAGACCGACCATAAAAACTCAAGCAGCTGACCAAACATGCGAGAGAAACTCAAAACCTTGAGAAACAGATCGCGCTGCTCCCCAAGGTTCTGAACTCATGAAAGTCTTAGAACTGGATCGCGTTTTAGAAACCCGTCGAGAGCGTCACCATCGCACTGAAAGGCACCTGAAGATAATAACTCGGAGCAGAACCAGCTATTGTGCCGCCGAAAACACCCTTCGTCGCATTGGCATTCGTTGTAAAACCATAAACGCCACTGCGGAACTTGGCCCCCGTCAGGTTCTGCATATTGAGCTGGATCTGCGGCGATTTCAGGAAACCCGCGTTATGGAAACGGTATCCCATACCGACATTGTTCGTGATGTATTGCGGAATGGCGTTATCGTTCGTGAACGTGGCGTACTGCTTGCCCACATACTTGACCTGCCCGGAAAACCAGAAGCTGCCATCGTCATAATCAATGCCAATCCCTGCCATCTCATGCGGCGAGCGAATGGCCGTCTTACCCTTGGTCGGCAGATAGTCCGAGGTCCCGCCGATCGTGGTCGCCGCGATATTGTTGTCGATGGTTGAATGCAGATATTCAAACGTGACGTAGGGACGCAAGTGATGCCAGATCGGACGCGTGCTGAGCTGGACATCCACACCGCGTGTCGTCTGGCCACCGGCATTGACGGTCTGGCTGTAAGACGCCCCACTCAGGTAATAGTTGAGGGACTGCTGGCGGTTCGACAGATTATAGTTAAAGAAGGACACCGACCCGACAATGACATCGCCATTATAGCGATACCCCAGTTCCTCCTCGATCGTATATTCAGGATTGCTGGGGCCGCCAATCTGCGTCCTTTTTTTTGCAGTTCCATAATAATCGACAAGAGAGGTATTGGACGGCATTTTGAAATTGGTGCTGCCAGATACATAAATCTGGTTCTTGCGATCAAAGTTCCAGGACAGCCCGATCTGCGGCAGCGGCTCAGCGCTATGCAGGTTCCGGTTATACTGCGTGCCGGGGGTATAGTTATAAGTCCGACGCGTGACCATCGCCTCTTTGAAACCCAGATCAATCTTCAGGCGATCGTTGAAATATTTCATCTCATCGCCGATGAACAGCATGTTCACCTGCGTCAGGGTCAGGAAGTTGCGAACCTTGTAATCCTGTCCTGTCGTCGTCTGAAGAATACTGCTCGTCCCCCAGATATTGGATGGCTCTCCAGTGGACTGATTCACGCGGCCATAAGGCGAGAACTGAAGTTCGTTGGAATATTCGTACCACCACCCAATGGAAAGATCATGATGATGGTCGGGCTTGTAGTGCAGGGAGAGCGTATTACCCGTCCGGAACTGTTCCTGATTGGACGGCGTCAGGGCCAGAGCGCTACTGGCACCATTCAGATCCAGTGCCACAGACTGATTACCAAGGCCCGTCGAGGCATTCACCAACCCTGCGCCGGTGCCGTTTCCAATCCCATGCCAGAAATAGACAGAATCCTCGATTGTGATTTTCGGGGAAACCACAATATGGGTCGGAAGTACCGCAACCACGTTACGGAAAGGATTGACGTGCAAGCGGTAATAATTGGCACCTGAGCTCACGCCAGTATAATACGCCGCGTAATCGTTGCTGTAACCGGACTTCAGATAACTGGGCAGGCTCGGGTTCAGATAGGAATCATTGACCTGATCGTTATACGAGACCGTCAGGCCGGTATGGCTTCCGTTATTGAAATCTTTTACGGCCTTGAAGTCATAATGAAACTTCTCCGCCTGCCCTGCTCCGCGATACTGGTTCGCTTTTGTATGGCTGAAAGCGAACATGGCCCGAATACCGCTGTTTCCGATATAGCCGGAATTCAGGCGTAGAAATTCGCGGAACGTATCGAACGATCCGAAAGAGACATCCAGAAGTCCTCCCGCACGCGTCGTCGGATTTGTCATGACCATACTGGTCAGACCGGCGGACGCATTCACCACGGGGCTGTTAAGATCAACCGAACCCGGCTGGAGCGAAACACTTTCCAGATCTTCGGATTCCAGCACTTCGTTCGCATAGAACTGGCCGCCGCCAATATCGTTCAGGGGCGCGCCATCGAGCATCCAGCCCACTTCGCTCTGGTCAAACCCCCGGACATTGACCTGCCCGGAATACAGTCCCGCCGGATCCTGCTGTGCGACATTCACGCTTGGCAGCATGGCAATCAGCTGCTGAACATTCGCAGAAGGCATCTGCTTGGCAATAAAATCGCGCGTGACCGTCTGAACGGCCTTTGCCGCTGTCTCGACCCGCATCAGACCGCCGCCCGGAGAACGCGTCCGCGTGCTGCGTCCGGCAACGCTGATTTCCTCAACCCGCCCGGACGCCGTCATGTCGTGTGCAGGGCTTTTCACGGCCGGTGCGGGCGAGGTTGCGGCCTTGGCCGCCCCCGATGTCGGCCTGCTACCGGAAGGCGCGGCACGAGACGGCGTATGAGACTTATGGCCTGAAGACGCCGCATGGGCGGCCACGCTGGCCAATGCTGTACCCGCCAGAAGCGTTACATAACAGGTTCGGATAAAAGGAAGCGACATGGAAACGCGTTTTCCTTCAAAGGACATATCCTGCAACGTTCTGCTGCGGATGAACGGAACTGAAACATTACGAAGCTGACTAAACAGTCAAATTAGTAGCAAGCCTGACGGCAGGACACAATGATTCGAGTCCGCAACAGATAATTTTTACACCAAATTGTCACACAACACGGTTCAGACCCAGATACAGCCCGAACCCGATCAAAACCCCTGCAAACCAGGACACATCTCCCAATGCATGCAGGGCCGGGACCACCTGCCCTGCAGATGCGACGACGCCCCCAACCGCCAGCGTAATGAGTGCCGGCACATGCCAGCCCGCCAGACCACCATAAACATCGCAATGTCGGTAAAGCGCACCAACATCCAAAGTCTGCCGCCGGACAATATAATAATCAGCCAGCATAATGCCCGTCACGGGCCCCAAAGTCCCACCGATAATATCAAGCATCCGGTAGATATTGTCCGCATGATCGAACCAGAGCCAGGGCATGAAGAAAACGCCCAACCCAAGAACAAGCCGACTGGCCCGATTGAAATCGAGATACCGGGGAAAGAGATTGATCAGATCGTAAGACGCGGGAAGAATATTAGCGACTACATTGACAGACAATGTCGCCAGAATGAGCGTCGCCCCGCCAATTACCGTCACAAGCGGCTGATTGAGCGCAAGAAGAAGCTCCGTCGGATTCCAGATCGGCCGCCCGAACAGCAAAACCGTCGCCGATGTGGTGATGATGGCCATCGGTGTGAAAACAAGCGCCGTCAGAGGCAGCCCGATGGCCTGCCCGACAACCTGATCGCGCTGCGACCGGACAAACCGCGAGAGATCCGGAATATTCACGGCAAACGTCGCCCACATCCCGATCATCCCCGTTACGCCCAGCGCAAACGTCGCCAGAAAGGCCAACCCGTGGAGCCGGGAGGGAACGGAAAACAGCGGCCCCAGACCGTGCCCCACCCGTAGTCCCCAGACCGTCGCCACAAGCCCTACGACAATGACCAGCGGCCCCGCGACAAGCTCGAAATTCTTGATACGATGAACCCCATGGCTCGAAATCCAGGCATGGAGCGCCCAGATAATCGCCATCGCTGCCCAGCGCTTTTCCGGCATTCCCAGAACAGGCGTGCTGAAAGACGCCCATGTCGTACTTAACGTGGAGAGGATGGCATCCATCGCCTGTGTCGCGGCATAAGCCTGAACGGAAAACCAGAAAACCGCACAGAAGCCCCGCAAAATGACCGGAATCTGCGCGCCCTTCGGCCCGAAGGCGGAACGGATCAGAACACAGAACGGAATCCCGTATTGTGTTCCGGGCCGCGCATTGAACCACATCGTGACAAACAGGATCGCATAGGCAACAGCCACAACCTCCAGACATTCCCATGCCGAGAGACCAAGAGCCATAAGACCCGCCGCCGCTTCATAGGCCACGATGTTATGGACCATTCCCATCCAGACTGTGGCCATGTTCAGCCACGACCAAGTCCGTTTCTCCGGCGCAACCGGGGCGAGTTCCTCATTATAGAGATCTGCTGCAAAACCCGCCGTCATCAACGCTCCTCTCCCAGTCTGAAAAATCCGCCCCCGCGCCTGTCAGAGACGGCTATCCGTCTCCAGCACAGCCCGAAGAAGCACATTTGCCCCCGCCGTCACATCGTCAGGCTCAGCGCTTTCCTCTTCGTTATGGCTCAGTCCTCCGGCACACGGTACAAAGATCATCGCAGTCGGGGCAACCTGCGCCATATAAGTCGCATCATGGCCCGCTCCCGAAACAATCCGCTGCGCCGGATAGCCCAGTGTATCAGCCGCACGCGCAACAGACCCAATACATTCGGGGTCGAACTGAACCGCAGGCGTATCCCACACCCGCTCGATCTCCACCGTCAACCCGGCCTTTTCAGCTAGGTCCGACGCCTGTGCGTAAAACGCCTCTTCCATTTTCTGGACGATACGATCATCAGGATCACGGAAATCAACCGTAAAAAACACTTCTCCCGGAATAACGTTACGACTGTTCGGCCTGTTCTCGATCAGTCCGACCGTTCCAACTGAATCCGGCCCATGCGCCAGCGCAATGGTCTGCACCGCATCAATCATGCGCGCGGCCGTCACCAGAGCATCAGCCCGCAATCGCATGGGCGTGCTCCCGGCATGAGCGTCCTGTCCCCTGAGCGTGACCTCATACCAACGCATGCCCTGCACCCCCGTCACGATCCCGATCGTTTTATGCTCGACCTCAAGGATCGGCCCCTGCTCGATATGCAGTTCAAAATACGCCGCCACAGGATGCGCGCCACAGGCTTCCGCTCCCCGATATCCAATGCCCTCAAGCGCGTCTCCGAAGCGCACGCCCTCCCGATCCTTCGTATCGAGCGCCTCCTGCTCCGTGAACACACCTGCAAACACACCGGACGACAGCATGGCGGGCGCAAAGCGCGACCCCTCCTCGTTCGTCCAGTTGATCAGTTCGATCGGATGACGGGTCTCCCGCCCCGTTTCATGCAACGTGCGCAGCACCGCCAAACCACCGAGAACACCAACGATTCCGTCAAATTTTCCACCCGTCGGCTGCGTGTCGAGATGACTTCCCATCGTTATGGGCGGCAGCGTATTCTCCATTCCCGGACGCCGCGCAAACTGGTTCCCCATGGAATCATGAGACACCGTACATCCCAACGCCTCGCAGGCCCGGACAAACCAAGCCCGGACCTGACGGTCCTCCTCCGTCAGGGCAAGGCGCCTGATCCCGCCCTTCGGCGTCCCCCCAAACCGGGCCGTCTCCAGAATATCGTCCCAGAGCTTCGTGCCATTCACGGTAACATTGCCAACCGCGCCAGATGCATCCTGTGTGCTCATTGTCGTTCTCCGTTTTCGGGTTTTTGCGGACCGTAGCGATCAGCCCGCTTTTGCGGGGATCTTGCGCATTGGATTGTTGGGATGCTCGTTCCATGTCTGCACGCCCTCAACCGGCTGCGGCACCATCGTGATGCAATCATCCACCGGGCAGACATGCGCACAAAGGTTACACCCCACACACTCCTCATCAATGACTTCATAATGACGCTCACCATTCAGCAGCGTCTTGGAAATGGCCTGATGGGACGTATCCTCACACGCGATATGGCAAAGGCCACATTTGATGCAGGCCTCCTGATCAATCGCCGCAAGCGTTCTGAACTTCAGATTGAGCTGGTTCCAGTTGACGAAGTTCGGAACCGCACGTCCCGTCACATCCGCAATCGTCTCAAAGCCCTTCTCGTCCATCCAGTTTGACAGACCATCGATCATGTCTTCCACGATCCGGAATCCGTAGTGCATCGCAGCCGTACACACCTGAAGGGACGTCGCCCCCATCACCAGAAATTCGGCCGCGTCCCGCCAGTTCGAAATCCCACCGATCCCCGAAATCGGCAGAACGGACGTATCGGGCGTCCGGGCAATCTCCCCCAGCATCCGCAAAGCGATCGGCTTCACCGCAGGCCCGCAATAGCCGCCATGCGTGCCCCGCCCGTCCACAACGGGCATAGGCGCCATCGCATCCAGATCGACCCCAACCACGGACTGAATGGTGTTGATCAGCGAAACCGCATCAGCCCCCCCACGCAGAGCAGCCCGCGCCGGATTGAGAATATTCGTGATATTGGGCGTCAGTTTCACAATCACCGGCATCCGCGTGTACTGCTTGCACCACCGTGTGACCATTTCCACATATTCCGGAACCTGCCCAACCGCAGAGCCCATGTTCCGTTCGGACATGCCGTGCGGACAGCCGAAGTTCAGCTCAATACCATCCGCACCCGTTTCCTCGACCAGCGGCAGGATGCGCTTCCAGCTTTCCTCTACACACGGAACCATGATGCTGACGATAATGGCCCGGTCTGGATAATCCTTTTTGACAGCTTTGATCTCCGACAGATTGACCGCCAGCGGACGATCCGTGATGAGCTCGATGTTGTTCAGCCCGGCCATGCGCTGGCCATTATAACGCGTGGCCCCGTAACGGCTGCTGACATTCACAACCGGCGGGTCCTCGCCCAGCGTCTTCCACACCACGCCACCCCAGCCGGCTTCCAGCGCCCGGCGGACATTATATTCCTTGTCGGTCGGAGGCGCCGAGGCCAGCCAGAACGGATTGGGAGAACGGATACCAGCAAAATTGATGCTCAGATCGGCCATGTCTCAGTTCCCTGCCTTCATCAGATCCGTCGTGATGGCTTCAGCCGCATTACGGCCATCGCGAACAGCCGCCACAGTCAGGTCCTCGCCAGCCGTGCAATCTCCACCGGCATAGACGCCTTTCATGCTTGTCCGCCCCTCGGCATCCACCCTGATGCGTCCAGCTTCGATCACGATATCGTCCTCCGCCAGAGGGTCCGGCAGGAACAGTTGTCCCACTGCTTTGAGAACCATGTCCGCCTCAAGCGTATAGTTTCCCTGATCGTAAACCGCCCGCCCATCCTTCACGACACCACGGGCGAAAGTGACGGACGCAACGCCGTCCTCGGTTCCATCAATCCTCACAGGAGCCGACCAGTACCGGATCGTAACGTCGTTCGTCTGCGCCCATTCCTGCTCCACCATAGTCGCAGACATGTTCTCCGCAGCCCGGCGATAAACCAGCGTCACCTCTTCCGCACCCAGACGCTTTGCCTGCACAGCGGCATCAATGGCGGTGTTCCCACCCCCGATCACAACCACACGCCGCCCGACAGCAACATCCGATTTCGTCGGAGACGCCCGCAGCTCTTCAATAAACTCCACGGCATTATGCACGCCCGGGAAATACTCCCCGGCAATCCCCAGCGCCCTGACCCCCGCATGACCAATCCCGAGGAACACGGCATCATAGTCTGCCCTCAGAGACGTTAGTGTCATATCCCGGCCAAGCAGCATCCCGGTTTCGATCGTGATCCCACCGATGGACAGAACGAATGCCACTTCCTTCTGTGCGAATTCATCCGCCAGCTTGTAAGCGGCAACACCATATTCGTTCAGACCACCGGCTCTGGCGCGCGCATCGAACACCACAACATCATGCCCCTGCATCGCCAGCCGATGCGCGCAGGCCAGCCCCGCAGGCCCCGCCCCCACAACAGCAATCCGCTTGCCTGTCAGGGGTGCCCGACTGAACGGCTGCTTGCCCGTCCGCATCTGCCAGTCCGTGGCATGACGCTGAAGCGCCCCGATCTGGATGGGCCGGTCTTCCTGCGTATTACGGACACATTTGCCCTCACACAGGATTTCCGTCGGACACACCCGCGCACAGGCTCCACCGAAAATATTCGACTCCAGAATGGTCCGTGCCGATCCCGGAATATTCCCTGTCGAAATCTTTTTGATAAACCCCGGAATATCAATCCCGGTTGGACACGCCTCAATACAGGGCGCATCATAACAGAAGTAACACCGATCGGATTCGATGGTGGCCTGTCCCGCCGTCAAAGGCGGATGCGCGTCCGAAAAATTCCGTGCCAGCATGTCCAGAGGCAGGCGGTTTGCAGCGATATTTGGAGTCTGATCCACGAAGAAAACTCTCCATCATGTGCATTTCGTGACACACCATGACTGAATTCAGACCGATTACGCAACGTAAACTTGACCACACGGTCAAGAAATTACACTCTCCTCAGGCAACAATCATTTCCCGACCACCAAACAGGGAGACATTTCTTTGCTGAAATCACCCCCGATCCTCAATATCGTTGCAGAACCCCAGAACCAGACGCAGGATGGTCTGCAAACCCGCCTCGAAATCGACATCACGCAACACTGCATGACCCGTCAAAGCCGTCATCTGCGTGCTCATGTCCGCATAGGCCTGCGTCATTGACCAGATGGCAAACATCAGATGGGTCGGATCAATGGCTGGCATCTGGCGCTCCGTGCGCCAGACGTCAAATGTCCGTGCCCGTCTCGCCACATGCTCTCGCAGGGTTGTAGACAGATAATGATGGATATTGCCCGCACCCTGCAAAAGCTCGTAGGCAAAAATCCGCGATGCATCCGGGCGCTCGCGGGAAAACGCCATCTTGGCCCGGATATATCCCTCAAATCCTTCCTGCGCCTGCCGTTCCGGCACCAGCCAGTAATCGGCGTCCTGCAGCCAGAACGTCATGATGTTTTCGAGAACGCTGCGATAAAGCTCCTCTTTCGTCCCGAAATAGTAATGGATATTCGGCTTGGGAACGCCAGCTTCGCGGGCAATTTCATTCATGCTCGCCCCGCGGAAACCATGTCGGCCAAACACACGCTCAGCCGCTGCGAGAATGGCCGCTTCAGCCGCCTGCCGCGGCGCGCCCGGTCCGGCCCTGTGAGGAGGAGAAAGAGTCTCTGTCATCCCGACATCGTTCTCCCCTTTCCGCCCGCTGACAAGACCGGGCGCGTCCTGATTAACCGAAATCCCGCTTTCCCCCCTCCTGTGCAAGGATAAATCATGCTCCTCATCCGTGGTGGCACCGTCGTAACGGCCGAAACCTCCCACAGGGCGGATGTCCTGTGCGACGATACACGCAGGATCGTCGCCATAGGCCCTGATCTGGAAGCGCCCTCAGGCTGCGACATCCTGGATGCAGGGGGCCTGCTGGTCATGCCCGGCGGGATCGACCCGCACACCCATATGGAAATGCCCTTCATGGGCTCCATCGCAAGCGAAGATTTCTATACAGGCACCTCCGCAGGCGTCGCCGGTGGCACGACGACCATCATCGATTTCGTCATCCCCGAACCCGGACATTCCCTGCTCGGCGCATGGAAAGACTGGCGCCAAAAAGCGGAAAAATCCGTCTCCGATTACTCATTCCACGTCGCGGTCACGCATTGGGACGAGAAAGTCCACGAAGACATGGGCACCCTGACCCGGGACTGCGGCGTCAATTCCTTCAAGCACTTCATGGCCTATAAAAACGCCCTGATGGTGGATGATGACGTCCTGCTGCGCTCCATCAGCCGCGCGCTTGAACTCGGTGCCTTATGCAACATCCATGCGGAAAACGGTGACGCCGTCGCCTATCTTCAGGCCGATCTCCTCAGTCGCGGCATCACCGGCCCGCAGGCGCACCCCCTCTCCCGCCCGCCCGCCGTGGAAGGAGAAGCCGCCCAGCGTGTCATCGCCATCGCAGGACTGCTCGGCGCCCCGATCTACATCGTGCATGTCTCAACACAAGAAGCCACCGCCGCCATTGCCGCGGCCCGCGCCCGCGGTCAGCGTGTCTATGGCGAAGTTCTGGCCCAGCATCTCGTAATCGACGACAGCGTCTATGAAAACCCGAACTGGCTCGGCGCGGCTCAACATGTCATGAGTCCGCCCTTCCGCCCCAAACACCATCAGAAAGCCCTCTGGGCCGGGCTGGCTTCCGGCCAGCTTCAGACCACTGCCACCGATCACTGCTGCTTTTGTGCAGGACAGAAGGAACAGGGTCTGAACGATTTTACGAAAATTCCGAATGGCACCCCCGGCATCGAAGACCGGATGAGCGTCCTGTGGCACCACGGCGTGCGGACCGGAAAACTGACCCCGCAGGAATTCGTGGCCATCACCTCCACCAACACGGCGAAGATCTTCAACATCCACCCCCGCAAGGGCAGCGTCTCCGTAGGCGCGGACGCCGATCTCGTCCTGTGGGACCCGCAGGCCAGCCGGACGGTCTCGGCAAAAACCCACCACCAGAATGTCGATTACAACATCTATGAAGGCCTGACCCTGACCGGTCTGGCCCGATACACCATCAGCGGCGGCAAAATCGTCTGGGCCGATAACGACCTGCGCGTCACACGCGGCGCAGGCCAGTATGTGGAGCGGCCCTGTTTCAGCCCGGACATGCAGGCCGCTCTCCACCGCAAAGAGACTCCCTGAGCTCAAACCCGGATCAGGGAAGCCCTGATCCGGAAACGCCAAAGTCTCAGGCGCTCAGTCAGGCTTCTTTCCGCCCAGTTCGCCCGTCAGAAACTGGGCACGACCATAACCGAAAGACCAGTGGGCATCTTCGTTCTCGACAACGGAGATCATCACGTCCGAAGGCGCAATTCCACAGTCGGCCTCCAGCCGCTCCACCAGCAGTCGATAAAACAGCGCATTGGCCTCTTCCCCGCGCGGCCGACTGAACATCTGCAACAGCACGACGTTTCCGGTCCTCGGAATATCCAGTCCCGTATCCTCCACAATCATGCGCGACGGCTTGTGCTCCGAAACGATCTGATAGCGGTCTCCCCGCGGCACCTTGAACGCCTCCAGCATGGCCTCATGGGCCGCATCGAGAAGCGTCTTGATTTCACCGTCGGAACGGCCTTCGACAAGATGGAAATGCAGAAGTGGCATGTCATGTCCTCACTGGGTATGGTGTTCAGGAAACGGACTGGATCAGACGGCGAACACCATCGATCATTCCGCGAAGCTGCTCTGGCGTCGAAATAAACGGCGGTCCAAAGGAAATCGTATCGCCCGTGCAGCGCAGAAGCAGCCCTTCGCGCAGACCGCGCTCGAAAATAGCCAGCCCCCGCGCACCGGGCGCCCCCTCGGCAGGGAACAGATCCACCCCCGCCGTCAGCCCTATATTGCGGATGTCCTTAACGGCCGGCAGATCGCGTAACCCATGCACGGCCTCTTCCAGAACCGGCTCCAGCGCACGGACCCGCGCGAAAAGGGATTCTTCTTCCATGACATCCAGAACCGCATGGGCCACCGCCGTCGCCATCGGATGGCCGGAATAGGTATAGCCATGCGCAAACTCGATGGCATTTTCCGGGCCGGTCATGAACGTGTTGTAGATTTCATCCGTCACAATCACGCCCCCCATGGGGATAATGCCGTTCGTGACCGCTTTGGCGAACGTGATCATGTCCGGCTTCACGTCGAAACGCTGCGCCGCGAAGTTTTCGCCCATACGGCCAAAACCCGTAATGACCTCGTCGAAAATCAGCAGGATGCCGTGTTTCGTGCAGATCTCACGCAGCTTTTGCAGATACCCCACAGGCGGCACGATCACTCCCGTCGATCCCTGCACTGGCTCCACGATCACCGCCGCAATCGTCGACGCATCATGCAGCCCGACCAGACGCTCCAGATCTTCGGCATGATCCGCGCCCCATTCCGGCTGCCCGCGCGAAAACGCCATGTGTTCGGGATTGTAGGTATGCCGCAGATGATCCACCCCCGGCATCATGCCCGAAGCGAACATCTTGCGGTTCGGGACAATCCCGCCAACGGACATGCCGCCAAAACCAACGCCATGATAGCCGCGCTCACGCCCGATCATGCGAAAACGCTGCCCTTCCTGACGCAGCCGATGATACCCCAGCGCAATCTTCAGCGCCGTATCCACCGCCTCGGAACCGGAATTGGCGAAAAAGACATGATCCATTCCATCTGGCGCCAAGCCCGCGATCCGCTCCGCCAGATGGACCGTCTGCGGGTTCGTCAGCTGGAACGGCGGCGCATAATCCAGCGTCTCGGCCTGCGTCTTCAGCGCCTCCACGATCCGGGGGTGCGCATGCCCCAGCGGCGAACACCACAACCCCGAAAGCGTATCAAAAAGCTCCGTGCCATCCGGCATATAATAATAAGGCCCCTTCGCAGACGTCAGAAGCCGCGCCTGCGGATCGGCCCGAACCCGACGATTGGCCGTAAAGGGCATCCAGTACGTACCCTTGCGGAGGGTCTCGATACAGTCAAATTCATTGGTCAGCTTCGACACGATACGCCTCACAGACTGATGATGGGTGCATCCATGACCGGCCCTGATGCGCCAGCGCCGTCACATCTGAAAAAGGCTATCCTGAATAGGAACGGAACTGAATATATACAGTCAGGGAAATATGAGCCTAATCTGTACTGCCAGAACGACCGGTACAGTCAGCACCATGATCCAGCCCCTGATTCAGACAGACCCCCATTCCCCCACCCCGCTCGTCACCCAGATCGTCCAGCAGGTCAAAGCCTTCGTCCGCAACCACGACTGGACACCCGGCACCCGTCTGCCCTCCATCCGTCACCTTGCCAGACAGTGCAGTATCAGTCCTCTTACCGTTTCCAATGCCTATAACCGCCTTGTCGCCGATGGTGTTCTGGAGGCCCGACGCGCCAGCGGGTTTTTCGTCCTCAGCCAGGAGCATCCACCGACTGATGGTCTCGTCGCGCTTGCGGACATCACTCCATCCATCGACTCCTCATGGATGCTCCAGCGGGCTTATGAAAACAACGCCTCCATCATACAGGCGGGATGTGGATGGTTGCCGGACAGCTATCTTTTCCGCGAAGGGATCCGTCATGCCCTGACGGCTCTGGGGCGTCGTCCCGATCCGGAGATGTCGGGCTATGGTAATCCTTATGGCCATACCGGTCTTCGGGAGCTGATCCGTTTGCTCCTGCTGCGGCAGGGCATCAGATGTGACCTGTCGGCACTCATCCTCACGCATGGTGCCAGTCAGGCTCTGGAGCTGAGCATCAGATGTCTGACCCAGCCGGGAGACACCGTTCTGGTGGAAGACCCCGGTTACTGCAACCTCTTCCCAGCTCTTGAAGCCCTTGGCCTCCGGACGCTCGGCATCCCGCGCCTTCACGATGGCCCCTGCCTGGCGACACTGGAACGTATTGCCAGAACGGAGCAGCCGAAAGCCTTTATCCTCAACACCCGGCTGCATAACCCGACCGGTACGAGTTGCAGCCCCTCTGTCACGCATCACGTTCTCAGTCTGGCCGAGCGTCATGATTTCATGATTATTGAAGATGACATTTTCGGCGGTCTCGCGGATGAGAATACCCCCACTCTGGCACATCTGGACCAGTTACACCGAGTCATTTTCATCAGCAGTTTCTCAAAAACGATTTCGCCGGGACTGCGGGTGGGGTTTCTGGCCTGTCCTCCGACAATCTCAGCCCGGATCCTGCGCCTCAAGATGGCCAGCAGTCTGACAAGCAGCTCCATGAACGAAGCCATCGTCCATACCATTCTTGCAGACGGACGATACCGGCTGCATTTGGAGAAATTGCGGGAAAAGCTGACCAACGCTCGAAAAGCAGCCATATCGTCGCTGGAAACTGCCGGCCTCGAAATTTTCTCATACCCCGACGGTGGCATGTTCCTGTGGGCCCGCTTTCGCACAGGGCTGGATCCTGTCCCAGTTGCCCGGAAAGCTGCAGAACAGGCCATCATGCTCGCCCCAGGTTTTCTATTCAGTCCAGATCAGAATCACACTCCATGGCTCCGTTTTAATGCCAGCCAGATGCATGCCCCACAGCTTTTCCACTTCCTGAAACGGCACTGCATCATCCGGTGATTGTCTTGGATAAATACTTTTCTGTGTTTTTTAAATTAATGAGAAGTTCAGCTTCTACGAAATCTGGCACAATAAAATGAAGCACGACGATCCAAAAAGTCGTCCATGTCTTTACATTTTCCCGCAGCATTAAGGACAGCCTGAACACTACGCTCGGAGACACTGTCTCATCTGTAGCGTCGCTGAGATCGTTAACCGTGATCTCGCACTTCCTCGCCAAATCCTGTTGAGAGTCGTGGAGACAGAGTACAAGGCATCTCCACAATTGAGTGGCAGATCAGATCTTTATTATCTCATTGAATTCAAGACACAAAAAGAGAAATTCTTCCTTTCGGCAGTAAAAAAGAGCGCACATCTTCCGTCAAGAACGGACCGACAACACTACAGGCCCCACATAGAAAACCAACATTATCGTTAAATAGTTATTAAAGTAACCATGATCACGATAATAAATTGACACCTATCTTCAACGAATTTAAATTATAAAATAATTATGTATTAATCCTTTCCAAGGAAAATCACATTGTCACTATCTTTCTGTGTTGTCGGAGCAGGTTTTAGCGGAGCCGTCATAGCCCGCCATCTTGCAGAACAGGGGTATAAAGTCACTCTTGTTGACGAACGCTCGCATATCGGTGGCAACTGTCATACAGAACGCGATGCAGAAACTGGCATAATGGTGCATCGGTATGGCCCGCACATTTTCCATACTTCCGATCAGCGCGTTTGGGATTATGTGAGACGATTTGGAACATTTCATCCCTATATCAATCGCGTTAAAGCCATTTCACAAGGGAGCGTCTATTCTCTCCCGGTCAATCTACTCACCATCAACCAATTTTTCAGAACTGTTATGGGGCCCAAAGAGGCCAGAGAGTTTATCGCCGGGAAGGCTGACAAGTCTATTGTAGACCCTCAATCCTTTGAAGAACAAGCATTAAGCATGATAGGACCAGAACTCTACCATGCCTTTTTCCATGGATATACACGCAAGCAATGGGGCTTAGACCCCAAGGAATTGCCAGCATCCATCCTTAAAAGACTTCCATTGCGTTTCAACTATGACGATAATTATTTTAATCACACGTATCAAGGAATGCCGGAAGAGGGATACACCTCAATAATACAGAATATTCTTAACGTTGACGGTATTGAAATCAGAACCTCCTGTTCTTTTGAAGAAATTGATGAGAAATTTTCCCACGTTTTTTATACGGGGCCGATTGATCGTTATTTTAAGTTTGAATTAGGTCGTCTTGGGTACAGGACGCTCGATTTTGAACGATTTACTGTCGACGGAGACTATCAAGGGACTGCCGTTATCAATTATTGTGACGAGCAGGTTCCTTTTACGCGAATCTCTGAGCACAAACATTTTGCACCATGGGAGCAAAATAAATTTTCAAAGACGGTGTGCTTTAGAGAATATAGCAGACTTTCTGAAAAAAAAGACGTTCCTTATTATCCGATCCGGCAAGTCAATGAGAAACGCATGTTAAACAGTTATATAGAGCTTGCCCAACAACAAAAGGGCATCTCTTTTCTTGGCCGTTTAGGAACTTATCGTTATCTTGATATGGATGTCACTATCAACGAAGCCCTCATGGCTTGCGATCAAATCGATAGCGCTTTAAAAACTTCACCTTCAAACATCCCTTCTTTCTTTATCGATCCGCGATGAGGAATATTCGAAACTTCTGGTTGCCAAAGCCATGGCCAGAGCTCCTTCAATAAAAGTTTTTACTGAAGTCTTGAAAGTAAAAACTTTGGAATCCACTGCTCTTTGCCCAAAACCCATCAAAAATAGAGGTAAGTAATGATCAGAGTTTTTGTCCAGATGAGCTATGGATATGGCGCCAGAAACTGGAATAACCGATTCCGTCAGGGAAAGATTCTCGGCACCAATGAGCCTTATGCTTATGGATACCACCGAGCCAATTCAGATAAAATTAAAGTAACATACTCTGAAGATATCGTAAAAGAAAACCCGATTCAAAAATCTGTTCGCTATGCTGCACGGTTAATACTTGGCTTCGATTTTATACAGGTCTGGAGAAACCGCAAAGAAATCGCAAACGGAACAGATGTGGTTTGGACCTACAATGAATCGCAGACACTTGGAGTTATGCTCTTAAAAAAATTATTCTCTCTGAATAAGATTAAAGTTATCGGACAAAGCGTATGGCTGATTGATAAGTGGCCTAAAAATAAAATTAGGCAAATGCTTTATCGATGGCTCTTGAGGGATGTTGATGTCCTGACTTTTAATAGCAAAGTAAACTCTGACATTGCAAAAAGAATGTTCCCGAATAACAGAATTGAATTTACAAAATTCGGAATACGCTGCGACGAAATGATTCCGTATTCTGAAAAAAATACGGGAAATATTATAGCTGTTGGTAACGATCGTTCACGAGACTGGAATACGCTCGCTGTTTGCGCCTCTCATATGAAAGATGAGAAATTTTTCCTCGCTACACAAAGTGCCTCCGCAATCGCCATTGCGGGCAAGCACCCCAACATGATCATTGCCGGCTTAAAGACCAATGATGATATGGCTTCTTTCTATGATAAAGCTATTCTAGTTATCGTTCCATTGGAACGTAATAACTATGTAAGCGGCCTGACGGTTGTAGAGGAATCTGGAGTTATGGGTGTTCCATGTATTGTAACCGATACTGGGGGGCTTAGAGACTACTTTAATGATGACATGGTCTATTTTGTTCCTCCCAACGATCCAGAAGCGCTACGTAATGCTATAAAATTTCTTTTGGACAACCAGGATAAACGTGCGCAGATGGTAAAAAATATACAAGATTATATGAAAAATTCTCTCAACAGTGAAACCTATGCAAAAGAATATGTTGATATCACCATGGATCTGAATAGATCATATCATTGGATATAAGTTTATCTTTAAATAATAAGAATATTACTTTTATATTTGAAATAGCTGGACGGCATGGCTCTTTCGTGAACGTCTGACGCAGTGTGGCATTGGAAGGCTCTTCGGGTACTCAATGCCATACTGCTCAACGCCGGTTACTTGCCTATATCGGGCGGGTCGATATCATCTATACTATGCGTCACTTTCTGTTTTTGGAGAGGATTCACGTCATCGCGTAACAATCCAGAACCAAGGCTCTACATTTTGCAACAGATCCACGACAAAAGCACCATCGATTAATAGTTTTTCAGTCCCTCCATTTTGTGAAATAGGTTCCTGATTTCCATAATTTTTCCAGACATCATTCATGAGACTATGACCTTCCGGGTAAAGTCTTGCCGGGATTCAAAATCCCTTTGGGATCAAAGGCCGTCTTGATGGCCAGCATCATGTCCAGAGCTGAAACGTTTTTATGCCGCGCCATGGAAGGCAGTTTGCAAAGACCAATACCGTGCTCCGCCGAAAATGTTCCACCCATGTCAACTGCGAGTGCATCAATAGCAGCGCGTAAAGCTGCTTCGACGATAGGATCGTTTTTTGAAGGCCACACCGTATAATGGATGTTTCCGTCTCCAAAATGCGCGACAGCAATATCACTAAATCCGGGATCAATCGCCCTCATTATTTCTGGAATGCGGTCCATATATTCCGCGATGCGTTCCAGCGGTACGGCAATATCGGTGTCAATTACCGGGTGCCTGTGAAAAGCGAGTTCAGCAGCAGCCTCTCGAAGCGCCCACATCTCCTGACGTTGCATATCGCTTTGTGCGATAACGGCATCCGCCAGGATCCCCCGCTCCAGGGCGTCAGCCAGCACTGTTTCCAGAAGTTCTTCCAGTGCTTCATTTCGCACGGTTGCAAGCTCCACCAGTAAAACCGCAGGATAGGCGGTATCGAAAAACCGGCGCGCGGTCGGCATGAGTTTCTCATATCCGGCAACATAGTTGCGAGACATGAATTCGTAAGCCGTCACTGCATTTCCCGATGCATCCTGAAAAGCATTCAGCAATGCAGGCGCTACTCTCAGATCCTCAAGCGCGACGAGTGCGGTCGCGTGATAGGCCGGACGAGGATGCAGCTTCATGATGGCCGCGGTGATGATCCCGAGTTGCCCTTCCGCTCCGATGATAAGATCACGCAGATCAAAGCCGGAATTGTCCTTTTTCAAGGCTGTCATAAGATCGAGGATGCGTCCATCCGGCAGCACGACTTCAAGCCCAAGACAGAGATCGCGCACATTCCCATAACGCAGGACATTGCTTCCTCCCGCATTGGTGGAGAGCACCCCTCCCATCATCGCCGAACCCGCAGCACCGAATGCGAGGGGGAAGGTCAGCCCGTCTTGTTCGACAGCCGCATCCAATGCTGCGACAATCACACCCGCTTCGACAACGGCCACGCGGGCATCGCGCCTGATTTCGCGAATTCTGTTCATTCGTTCAACGGAAACCAGAATGGACCCCGGACCGTAAGCGCCTCCATTGAGGCCCGTATTTCCGGCAATCGGAACGACAGGAATACGGTATTGATTGGCAAGACGAAGGACGGCCGCAACTTCCTCGCACGTTCCGGGACGAACGACGGCAAAAGGTCTGCCTTCGAACTGTCCTGTCCAGTCCTTCGCCCAGCGATCCGTTTCGTTTCCCGTAAAGATCTGCTCTGACCCGACAATCGCCTGCAATCTCGCATGAAGCGCCTGTATGCGGGCATCCATTTCCATCATCATTCCCGTCCTGAACTCATATTTCGATCCATACGCCCCTCAGTCCTCACCACATCCGTCGAATATTTGTTCCGAAAACCGGAGATCATACGGACGGCCGAACTGCATTCCGCCAAGCTCGTGCCACTACATATTCCAGAGATTCTTTATGCCTGATCGTTTCGATCAAAACTTTTTTCAAACACCTCATACAGGCGGTCAAGGGGTATAAGCTGAATAAATACTGAGAGGTCCAATTCTGATTATACCAGTGGATTTAGAGCGAGATTCTGCTGTTTGTATCGCTTATCGTTTCAGCATCACACCAAATTCCCTGGCTGGAACGGAACTGCCGATATGCTGACGAAAAACGGTTATAAAATCCTTCTTCTGTCGGGTTGTGCGCTGTACTTTCAGCCGTCGCTCGCGGCATCGAGCACAAAAAGCGGGAAACCTGCTTTCATACACAATGCTCCGCGAGCCAAAGCCACTCTCCCCCAGACCAAGAAAGCTGCGCCTCCTCATAAAGACGAATATATCTCGGTCCATAAACAGGTGGTTGGCGCCAACGGTGTTACGAACACGACACCGGGCGGAGGCCTCATGCCTGTCCAGACGGCCGCAAAATCAATCAGCGGCGTCTCGCGTGACTATATCGCCAAACAGTCCCCAACAGCCAACGCCGTCACCCTGCTTGCGATGAGCCCCGGTGTGGTTGTTTCGACGAATGATCCTCTTGGCCTCAGTGACCGGATGAACGTCTCCATTCGTGGTCTGAACCAGACCGAACTTGGCACGACTTACGAAGGTATGCCCGCAGGCGACCGCCTTTATTACACGCCCTTTGCCACCGAATGGTCCGATACGGAAAACATCAGCCATCTCGACGTTTCTCAGGGCTCTCCTGATATTGATGCACCTGTCTACAACTCGGTAGGCGGGCAGATCCGGGCTTCGGCGCGGCAGCCTTCCCGCAAAGCTGGCGGATATATCGACCTCAGTGGTGGTAACAAATCTCTCAACCGGCAGTTTATCCGCCTCGACAGCGGCGAAATCGGACATACCGGGATTCGGAACTACACATCCTTTTCCCATACGGAAGTGAACAACTGGCGCGGGTCAGGCAATACGAAGCGCTACCATGTTGATAGCCACTTCCTGAAGGAATGGGGCCATAACAGCATCGCCCCGTTCTTCGCATGGAACTGGATGCGCACGGACGTCTACACCAATCCGACCCTCAGCCAGTGGAAGCAGTACGGTATTTCCTACAATTATGCCGGAAAATACTCTTACGGAACCTCTAATTACTACAAGCTGCGCTTCAACCAGCGGCAGAACGTCATCGCCGCCATACCGACGGAGTTCGAACTCCTGCCGGACCTGACATTCAAGATCACGCCGTACATCATGTATACGCGTGGCTTCATCAACAGCGGCGCGAACGTTAACGGGAATTCGATGTTCGTCGGAGACCAGTCGGTCGGCACGGTACAACTCCCCTACAGCGTCAACAATGTCGCCACGGTGGAAAACGTCGATGCCTATACTCAAACTGCAGGAGGCCAGAACGCGACCCTGACCTGGAAGCATAAATTCAACACGCTTCAGGTCGGTTACTGGTACGATTACTTCGACCACAACGAAAACACCTCGTACACGCCGGTCGAACCGAACGGCAACGTGATGAACGAGTATGGCGGCAATCCGATCAAATCGTCTTCAGGAACGGTTATCGGGACCTATAACGGCCATCTCATCCAGCAGACAAACGCCATTTTCATCAACGACACGATGAAATTTTTCAACGATCGCCTCGTGCTGAATGCCGGGTTCAAAGAAGTCATGGTCTCCCGCCATGCGACCAGCGCGCTGCCTGGGCCGACTTATGCCGTCAATAAAAACGATGCCGAACCGCTACCGCAGCTTTCGGTCAGCTATCGCATTACGCCGCATGACCAAGTGTATTTCAGCGCCTCGACGGCTTTCAAGGAACCGGCCGCACTGAGCGCCTATGTCGACATCTACAGCGCCACAACGGGGAAAAAGACCAGCAGCCATTCGAGTAATCTCAAACCGGAATATTCGATTTCCGAAGAGATTGGATACCGCCATTACGGCGCAGTCAATTTCTCGGCGGCAGCGTTCAATTACAATCTGACCAATCGCCAGATTTCCAGCATTACATACGTCAACAACAGCCCGCAATCCTTCTCGGTCAATGGTGGCGGCCAGACGATCCGTGGCGTACAGGCGGAACTGAGCCTTCCGGCATGGCATCATTTCTCTCCGTATATTTCGGGTCAGTACCTCCATTCCGAAATGGGCAACAATATTCAGGTCGGAAACGACTACCTGCCAACCAAGGGGAAAGCTTCGGTTCTTGCCCCGAAATTCACCGGCTCCATCGGTCTGAGCTATGATGACACCCGTTTCTTCGGGAACTTCACATTCAACTATGTGGATTCACAATACAGCACCTTCATGAACGACCAGAGCATTCCTGCATTCAAAACGGCCAATCTTTCGGCTGGCTATCGTTTCCAGAAAATCGGGCCGGCCCAGCATCCGCAGATCCAGCTTAACCTGATGAATATCGGTGACGAGCATTATCTGTCCGGCGTCAACGGCATTGCCACAAATGCCCATGCGACAAAGGGTATTTTCGGGACGGCGATTGCGGCAGGTACGCCGACCTATTACGTCGGGGGCGATTTTGCAGTCGCATTCTCCCTGAGTTCCGACTTCTAACGACGATGCACATTTCAGATGCTCCCCTGCCCGTCCGGCATGGCATGGTGCAGGCAGGGCGGCACTGGAATAATCCCTGGCTTGTTCTTGGACTGGTGCTGCTCCCGGCAACATTTCTGATGGCCATCGATAAACAGACGATGGTTGTCATGGCGCCCCGCATCCAGAGCAGCCTTGGTTGCAGTCTGGGGCAGATCAGCAACATCATTTCCGCTTACTCCTTCACCTATGCCCTGTGTCAGCTTCCGGCCGGGTGGGTATGCGGCAGGCTGGGAGCGGCCCGGACTTATGCACTGGCGTGCCTGTTCTGGTCCTTCGCTCTGCTCGCCACTGCATTTGCAAGCACGATCTGGGAGTTGGTGCTGTGCCGCGCCCTTCTCGGCATGGGTCAGGCGCCGGACTGGACCGCCGCCCTGATGACCGTGCAGCAACGTTTTCGCACCACTCATCGCTCTTCTGTCATTGCGATTCTTCTGGCAGCGCTTTCTTTGGGGGCAGTCGTCGGCGCACCTCTTTCGGTTTTTCTCATGACGTCGTTGTCATGGCAGCTATGTTTTGCGATCTACGGAATAACCGGGGTCCTGCTCTTCGGCATCCTTCTGGCCTATGCCCTGAAAGCAGAAGACCCTTCCATACAACAACAGCAGGCAGTTCCGGTGGAGCCGTTCGCTCTGTCCCGCCTGTATACAATCGGAGGGGCCTATTTCTGCCTGATGGGGGTCGAAGGATTCTTTCTGGCGCTGTTTCCCCTCTATCTGCGGAATATGTTCCATCTGAACATGAGCCATGTCGGGTGGTATGTTTCCGCCTCATACCTCATTATCCTGCTCTCAAAGCTACTGGGAGGCTTTGCCTCGGACCAGCTGCTCCACGCGGGCCTGTCGCAGTGGAGCGCCCGTGTCCCGCTCGGAATTGCTGGTCTTGGCGGGGGAACCGCCTTTCTTGCTGTGGCCCTGATGACATCACGCAGCGCCGCTATGCTTCCGCTCGCACTTGTGGCCGCAGCCTTTCTGGGGCTGGGTCAGATTTCGATCTGGGCCTGCGTGCAGGAATTTGGAGGATCATCCACGGCACAGCTGTCGTCGTGGACGCAGTTCTTGGGAAACCTGTCCGTTGCCGTGGTGCCGCTCGCCATGTCCTGGAGTGTTACGATCCTGGGAAACTGGGGGATGGCTGACGGATTTCTGGTCTTTCTGGGACTTACGGGGATTGGGGCTCTGGCCTGTGTCCGAGCGCCCATCAGGACCTGAGGGTGAGGTCTCCGATCAGGAGAGCAACGGCGGCGCGGGTGGGTTCGATCACGGGGCGCTGGCAGATATCTTCCAGATACGGCTGAAAATGCGCCATGCCTGCACAGCCCATGAGGATCGTGTCCGCGCCCTGATCGACAAGGCGTTTTGCCGCATTAACCATCCTGTCGAGCAGAGCATGATCCGTGGCTCCGGCGGCTGTGGTGCCGATACCGAGACTGCCGACATAGCGCTCGCTCACGCCCATCCCGCGCACCAGACGACGCTGACGGAAGACCGATTTTTCGGATAGGGCGATAATGCCGAAGCGGTCTGCGCGGGTCAGGGCATGCAGGATCGCGCTTTCCCCGATCCCACGGACCGCAGCGCCCGGCGTATTTTCGCGCGCGCCCGCAACGCCCGGGTCGCTGAAACAGGCAACGGCGTAAGCCTCGGCCGGATTGGCGCGGATGGCACGCTGGACCATGGGTGCCACTTCGTCCGCATCGCTCTGCAATGCAACACCGGGCGGGGCGTCGGGAAGATCGATCACATCGATCCGAAAAGGCGTACGACTGCGCATCGGGGCAAGCGCCGCATCAATCGCACGCGTCACCTGAGACGAGGAATTGGGATTGATGACGAGAATACGGTCAGGGAGCATGATCGGTACACGCCTTGGGAACGGGTTGTGTGGGAAGGGCCGCACTTTCGGGCAGGTGCCATTTATGGATCAGGGCAAGATAGGTGCCGTCCTGCTGCAGGGCTGAAAACGCTTTTGAGACGCGGCAGGTGAAGTCGGCGTCTCCTTTGGGCAGCCCGATCCCCAGCGGGGACAGATGGAACGGCTCGCCTAGCGCCTGAAGCGTGTGGCCGCTGATTTCAACCGTCCAGGGAAGTGTCAGGCTGTCCTGCAGGGCCGCGACCACGCGGCCTTCGCGGAGTTGAAGCCGCGCATCCGCCGAATTTTCGGTCGCGAACAGGAGGACAGGCGGACGTTTTTTGGCCGCGCAGTTGCGGTCGCTCCAGGCCAGAAGCTCGGCCGGGACGGAGGTCACGCGGCTGGCGGCCACCCGGCGGCCGCAGAGTTCGGGAAGGCTGGAGGGGGCGTGAGCATCGCCGGAGAGCGTTACGAACTGGAAACCCGATTGCAGGTAATCAACGAAAGACACGCTCTCCCGCCTTAAGGGCGTATCCACCATGCCGTTGAAAAACATCCTGATCCGGCCCGTTAGAAGGGACGGAATGAGCTGTGCGAAGCCCGTCTCGACCATCCGGGGTGTCATGCCCATCCGCTGGCTCAGGGCCGTTGCGAGATCGACATCGAAGCCTTCGAGGTCGCCCGTTGTGGTGTCGCGCATATCGAGCGGTGGATAGCTGGGATACAGCCCCAGCGGGAGATCAGGGGCCTCGGCTCTTGCGGAACCGAGACCCAGCAGCGCGGTGACCGCGAAGGCGCGCCACAGAAAGCGCGCCACAGACGGGGGCATCGCGCAGCACGTCATCGGCGGATCGGGAAGGTCGGCGGCACGAGCGTGTCCACCGAACGGCCCAGTCGGTCACGCTGGGCGACGGAGCCCACGATCCGCGCCTGCTCCTCGACCAGACGGGCGGTCGCGCCTTCATAATCCATCGTCAGCACCCTCCCCTTCTCCACGACCTTGCGGCCCGCCACATAGACGGAGTGGATGGCGCGGTCGTCAGCGGAGAAAATGAGCGAGCGTACCGGGTCGATCGAGGGGCGCATCATCGGATGCGACAGATCGACCAGAACCAGATCGGCCGGGCCGCCGGTTTTCAGGCGGCCGATATCATCCCGTCCGAGCAGCGAGGCGCCGACGCAGGTCGCGGCATCGAACACGTCGCGCGTGGAGACGGCTTCGGGGCTCTGTTCCTGTATGCGACCCAGATAGGCCGTCAGACGCAGATCGTCGAGCATGGTGTGCGGATAGGTGTCGGTGCCCAGTCCGATGCGGATTCCGGCGCGTTTGTAGCGTCCGAAATCCTTCAGGACGTAACCGCGACGGGCGAAAACCGTGGCGCAATGGGCGACGGCGGCCTCCCGGCTGGCGAGGATGTCGAGGTCGCGTTTCGTGTGCCAGGGCGTGGAGGGATGGTCATCCAGAAAGATCGCATGTCCGACAATGCTGCGGCGGGAGAGCACGCCCAGACTGTCGAGCCACTGAACGGGCGTCATGCCGTGGCGGCGGGTGATTTCCTGAAACTCGACGATCGACTGCGCCGCATGGGTCTGCCACGGCAGGTCGCGCTTTTCTGCGACGGCGAATGAGGCTTTCAGGATTTCGGGCGAGCAGGTGTCGATCTGGGCCGGGACGATCATGCCGGACAGACGGCCCGATGCGTGGGCCTCGGCTGCGTCCACGGTTTCCAGCGCTTCGTCCATCGAACGCTGGCCGCCGTCCTCGCTCCAGCTGTAATCGACGGTATAGCCGTTCGTGGTTTTCCATACCGCCGAACGGAACATCGGCCCCAGACAGACGCGCAATCCGCTTTCCGACGCCGCATCGAGCCAGCCGGCCCATGGGGTGGAGAGATCCACGACCGTAGTCACGCCCGAAAGCAGCATTTCGCTATAGGCCACGCGTGCGCAGTCGGGCTTGCTGGCGGCATCGGCGCGGAACACCGGCATGTATTCGTAAAGGGACGAATAGAACAGGCCGGGCGAGCCGAGTTCGTCAAACATGCCCCGGCTCATGGGTTCCGTCGCCGGGTGGGAATGGACGTCCACCAGACCGGGCATAGCCATGAGATCGCGCCCGTCCACATCGACCGGCAATGCGGCATACACGTCCGGCAGTTCCGATGCCGGGCCGGCGAAAACGATCCTGCCGTTCTCGATCACGAGGTCGGTGTCGGGCGCATAGACATGCCCCGCACTACGCTCGTCCCACAGAACGGCCTGTCGCAGGCCGGAAATGCGGATCGGACGGGCGGTCATGGTGCGGTCGACCCGGCCGCTTCACACGCCTCGAAGTGACGGGCGATCTGCTCTCCGGTCGCGATCCAGACGTCACGACATTCGATCGTGTAGAACAGGAAATTGCGCAGCAAACGCAGGCGCATCGGACGGCCGCTGACCAGTGGGTGCAGGACGGTGCCGACCATGGCGCCCCAGGCGCGTGTTTCGTCCAGCTCGTCCTTCCACATGGACAGGACATGTTCTTTCGGGAAGATCGAGCGCGCGCCAAAGCGGGTGCTGAGACCGTGCATCCAGTCATCGAAACAGGAGGACGGCGGGAGTTCGACGACGCCCGGCGTAAGATCCGGCAGGACCTGGCGGTAGGGACGCACATCGTCGCGCCACGAACTGGAATAGAGCATGCCTTCGCGCTTGAGCGCCGTGCGCAGTTCATCGCAACTTTCGCCATAGGGCGCTCTGTAGCCCACAGGGCGGACACCCTGCTTGGCCAGTGCCTCGAAACCGCGTGCCAGTTCGTCCTCGATATGTGCCGATCCGGGATCGGGCAGCAGGTGATGATAACCGTGATGGCCGACTTCATGGCCGTCGCGCAGGACGCTTTCCACCATCGACGGATAGGCATCCGCGGCCCAGCCGGTCGTGAAGAACGTGGCCTTGAGGTCCAGTTCGCGCAGCAGTTCGAGGACCTTGGGCAGTCCGACGCGGGCTTCATAACCGCCATAGGACATCGAAACGAGTTTGTCCGCGTGGGACGGGTCCTTGCTGGTGATGGCGCTTTCGGCGTCGATGTCGAAAGACAGCATCATCGCGGCCCGCATCCCGTGCGGCCATGGAAATTCCGGCGCTGGACCCGCGAGGTTCGAGGGGCGGATCGGAACATCATCGTAGCTGCGAATCATGGGAGTATCTCCGCTTGGAAAGTATCAGGCTGTTGATTTCTGGCCGAGAACCGCCGCGAGGAACGCGCGTGTGCGGTCTTCGCGTGGGGTTCCGAAGAAGTCGGCGGTCGGGGCGTCTTCCAGAATGACGCCGCCATCCATGAACAGGATGCGATCGGCGACTTCCCGGGCAAAAGAGAGTTCATGGGTAACGACCAGCATCGTCACGCCGCTGGCCGCGACGCTTTTCATGACGGCCAGAACGTCGCCTACGGATTCCGGGTCGAGCGCGCTGGTTGGTTCGTCAAACAGCATGACGGCAGGCTTCAGCGCCAGAGCGCGGGCGATGGCGACGCGCTGCTGCTGACCGCCGGACAACTGCCCGGGATAATGATCCGCGCGATGCTCCAGCCCGACGCTGCGCAGAAGCTCCAGCGCTTCGGACCGGACTTCCGCAATCGCGCGCTTCTGCACGCGGACCGGCCCTTCCATGACGTTTTCAAGCGCCGTCATGTGCGGGAACAGATTGAAGCGTTGGAAAACCATACCGGCCAGACGCCGCTGACGGGCAATGTCATGCGCGCTTCGGGGGACCAGTCGTCCGTTGCGTTCCCGGAGACCGAGCAGTTCGCCGTTCATGACGATCAGTCCGTTTTCCGCTGTTTCAAGCTGGGCGATGCAGCGCAGCATCGTCGTCTTGCCTGACCCGGAACCGCCGAGGACACAGACGACTTGTCCCGGAGGAATATCGAGCGACACACCGCGCAGAACGGGGTTCGCGCCGAAGGATTTGTGCAGGTTCCTGATCCAGATCGCAGGTTCGGTCATGAGGATTTTCCTCGCGAAAAGCGGCATTCCAGCAGGTGTTGCAACGGCGAGAGGACAGTCACGGCCGTGAGGTACCAGAAGCCTGCGACGATCAGCAGTTCGATCACGCGCGTGTTGGCGTAATAGATCGTCTCCGCATTGTGCAGGACTTCGGGATACTGGATGAGGCTGGCGAGTGAGGTCAGCTTGATCATGTTGATGAATTCGTTGCCAAGCGGCGGGATGACTGTCCGGAAAGCCTGCGGGAAGATGATGCGTCGCATGGCCATCAGGCGCGTCATGCCGATGGCGGAGGCGGCTTCATACTGTCCGCGATCCACGCTCTGGAAACCGGCGCGGAAGATTTCGGCGATATAGGCAGCCTGATTGAGCCCCAGCCCGAACAGCGCCGAGAGGAACGGCGTCATGAGATCGACCGTCCGGTACGAGCCGATGCCCGGCAGGGTGACATGCGGGAAGATCAGCGCGAGGTTGAACCAGATCAGCAGTTGCAGGATGACCGGCACGCCCCGGAACAGCCAGACATATAGTCCCGAGACGATGCGGGGCAGCCACGCTGTGGACAGCCGGCCCAGTGCCAGAACAATACCCGCGACCATGCCCAGCGCCATAGCGCATATCGCCATCAGCAGCGTGGCGCCAACGCCGCGCAGGATGGACGGCACGAACAGGAACTGACCGACATAGCGCCATTCGATCTGCCCGACGGCGAACGCATGAATGATCCAGGCACAGAGGGCGAGCAGCACGACGCCCGAAGCGATCTGCGTCCATGCGATACGCCCTCCGCGCGGCAGGGCAAGAAGCCGGGAAGCCTCTGTCGTTCTGGTCATGGTATGGATCCGTCTGAGTCTGTAGTGGGGAGCGCGGCATCTTCAAGGGACCAGCGCTGGAGAAGGCGCGCATAGGTTCCGTCTGCCCTGAGATCGGCAAAAGCATGAGCGACCTGCGTTTTCAGGGCAGTGTGCCCCTTGGGAAAGGCCATCGACAGAAGCATGTTCGACAGGGGATTTCCAAGTCTGCGAAAGGCGTGATGGGTGATGTCGATAAAATATCCGACCGTCTCGCCCCCCTGCACCATGGCCGCGACGCGCCCCTGAAGGAGCTGTATCCGGGCGTCGGCCCCGCTTTCGGACGGGTAGAACACCATCGCGGAACGTCCCTGCGCCTCGCAGTGGTCGTGACTCCACTGCCGGATCATGGACGGAAAGGACGTGGCGCGGCTGGCGGCGACCTTTCGTCCGCACAGCATCTCGGGGCTCTGGACTTCGCCCTCTGAAAGGACGAGGACCTGTGCGCCGGATTTGAGATAGTCCAGAAAATCCAGAAAGGCGCGGCGTTCGGGACGGTCGGAAAATCCGCTGAGGATCATGTCGGTACGGCCGCTCTGGACCGAGGGGATCATTTGCGGGAAGGCCGTCTCGACCCATTCGGCCTTCACGCCCATGCGGGCCGCAAGGGCATTTCCGAAATCGATGTCGAAACCGGTCAGGCGGTCCGTGACCGGATCGCGGAATTCAAGGGGCGGATAAATCGGATTGACGGAAATCCGGAGCACTCCGGAAGACGCCTGTGCGCCCTCCACATGCCCCCAGAGGAGACAGGCCGTCAGAGACAGGAGTGTCCGGAATGCCGACGTCATCAGCCGATTTCGTCCTCCGGGTAGACGACGCCCGTCTGGCTTGTGATGCGGGTATACCATTGTGGCCGCCGGTGTGCCTCGAAGTTGAACATCTTGGTCTTGCCCTGCTGGCAGAGATCAAGATCACAGTCCGCGACAATCACTTCATCGGCAAGGGTCTCGGTCTGGGCCACGATCTGACCGTTCGGATCAACGATGCAGCTTCCACCGATCAGGCAGGACCCGTCTTCGTCGCCTGCCTTGGCCACAGCCACGGCCCAGCAGGCATTCATGTAAGCATTCGCCTGCGCAACGAGCTGGGCATGGAAGGTGCGCAGATCAGCGCTTTCGGTATCGCCACCGTTTGGATCATAGGCGGCGGAATTATAGCCGACGCAAAGCAGTTCCATCCCTTGCAGAGCGAGCGTGCGCCAGGCTTCCGGCCAGCGGCGGTCATTACAGATCAGCATGCCGATAAGGGCATCGGACCATTCCGCTCCAGCCCGATAAACCGGAAAACCGAGGTCACCATATTCGAAATAGCGTTTTTCAAGCTGCTGGAATTTCGCGCCAGCCCGGGGTTCGACCGAACCCGGCAGATGGACCTTGCGATACTTGCCAAGGATCGTGCCATCACAGGCAACAATAATACTGGTATTGAAACGTTCCCCTTCCGGAGTCAGTTCCGCATAACCAACATAAAAGCCGATACCGAGCTCTTTCGCCCGATCGAACAGAGGCTGGACGTCAGGATTAGGCATGGAACGTTCATATTCCTTCAGAAGCTCCGCTCCTTCGAGCAGCCACCGCGGGAAGAATGTCGTAAACGCGAGTTCGGGATAGACAACGAGTGTGGCGCCTTTTGAGGCGGCCTCTTCCAGCAGGGCGATCATGCGCTGGACCGTTTGGTCTCGCGTATCGGCTTTCTGTGTCGGCCCCATTTGGGCTGCGGCAATCCGAATGATCCGTCCCATAGTCATTTTCCCTCGTCCGGGTCTCATTTATGGCCCGATGGCGAACTTTTCCGCGCATCTGCCGGTCACAAATTCATTGCCATTTTGTTTCGGTTCGCTCAATAATCCGGCTAATCAGATATCCCTCTCTCATATTCAAAAAACTTATAGATGAACCTGCGCCAGATCGAGATTCTCCGGGCAATCATTCGCCATAATACAACCGTTG
This sequence comes from Gluconobacter sp. Dm-44, assembly GCF_018256175.1. Lineage (NCBI taxonomy): Bacteria > Pseudomonadati > Pseudomonadota > Alphaproteobacteria > Acetobacterales > Acetobacteraceae > Gluconobacter > Gluconobacter sp. Dm-44. The sequence continues at coordinate 237,905 of NZ_JAERLZ010000004.1, forward strand.
CAGCCGCGCGCGTTCTGGGGCTGTCACAGCCTGCGATCAGCAACGCCATCCGCACGATGGAGGATCAGGTGGGCTTCGCCCTGTTCCAAAGGGTCAACAATCGGATCTACCCCACACCTGAAGCCACGATCATCGTGGATGACGCGGAGGCAATCTTCGATCTGCATGAACGGCTCGAAGGCCGGATTCAGGATCTCCGGGACAGCCGCGCGGGGCAGCTCCGGCTCGTGGCCACGCCGCCGATCGGCTACGGCATGCTCGCAACGGCGATCCAGCGCACGCAGTCCCTTCGGCCGAAAATCCGGACGTATTTCGATGTCCGGCGCTATGAAGGCGTCGTCAACAGTGTGGAAAGCCACAAGGCGGAACTGGGATTTGCGCTCGGCTTCAGTGGCAAGCCGGGACTGGCGTCGGAAGTGCTGTATCGCGGAGAAATGGTCTGTGTCATGCCGCCGGGCCACCCACTCACCGAAAAGCGGCAGATCCGGCCTTGGGACCTGCGGGACTATCACTTCATTGCGCTCGAATCCGGCACAAAACTTGGGGAAGCGACCCGAGCCGCGTTCGATCAGGAAGACGAGGGTTTCACCTTCTCTGCCGAAGTCCGCTACGCCAACACAGCCTGTACGCTTGCGGAGGCCAATGCGGGGGTCGCAATCGTGGACCCGCTAACGGCCTCGTCGGGGCGCTTCAAACTCGTCAGCCGCCCCTTTGCACCGGCCATTCCCGTTGCCGCGTATGCAATATGGTCCGAGAACCGCTCTCTTTCGCGGCTTGGACGCTTTTTTCTGGAGCGCGTCCGCGAGGTTGTGACCGATCTTCCCAAAGAGCCCTGAGGGTCAGAAAAAGGACACGACCGCACCGCGGGGCGATCCAATGATTTCGTTCTCGCGCATGACGGTCTGACCGCGAATGACCGTCATGACAGGCCAGCCGGTGCAGGACGTCCCTGCAAACGGGGTCCAGCCACAGGGAGACGTGATCCAGCTCTCCTCAATCGTCCGGCGATGCGCGAGATCGACAATCGTGAAGTCCGCGTCATAGCCCGGAGCAATATGCCCCTTCCCGACCGCCCCATACACGCGCGCGGGACCAGCAGACATCAGCGACACCATCCGCTCAAGCGGCAGACGGCCGGCATTTACGTGATCCAGCATGATGGGGACAAGCGTCTGCACACCCGTCAGACCCGCAGAAGTCAGCGGCCAAGGGCGTTCCTTGGCTTCACGGGAATGGGGGGCGTGATCGGAGCCGATGCAGTCCACATCACCTGCATTGACCGCCGCCCAGGATGCATCGTAGTGGCGCTGGTCACGGATGGGCGGGTTCATGATCGCATAACCCCCAAGGCGATCATAAACATCTGGGCCAACCTGCGTGAGGTGATTGACCAGAACCTCGACCGTTCCGATATCCTTGAAATCGCGCATATAGGCGAGTTCTTCCGCAGTGGAGACATGCAGGATATGCGTCTTGCGTCCCGTTTTCCGCGCCAGCGACATCAGGCGACGGGTACCAAGAAACGCACATTCGACGTCCCGCCATTCCATGTGCATGCGATAGGGCTGGCCGACAGAAAAGAGTTTTTTGCGTTCCTGAAGACGCGTTTCGTCCTCCGAGTGATAGCAGACGCGGCGGGTTCCGTTCCGCATCAGAGCTTCGAGGCTGGCATCGTCTTCCACAAGAAGATCGCCCGTCGACGACCCGGCGAAAACCTTGATGGCACAGACATTATCCTGAACTTCGAGCGTATCCAGTGTCTCGATATTCTTCTTTGTCGCGCCAACATAAAGCCCGATGTCGCACCAGCTTTTGCCCGGGATCATGGCGCGTTTGCGATCCAGAACTTCTTTGGAAACGACCGACTCAGCCGTATTGGGCATGTCGAAAACCGCCGTGACGCCGCCAAGAATGGCACCTTTCGTGCCATCATGGATGGTTTCGACACTGGCATCTCCCGGCTCGCGCAGATGGACATGGGGGTCAATGACACCCGGCAATACGTGCAGGCCGGTACAATCGATGACTTCGGTTGCCTCTGCGCGGCCGAGATTTCCGATGGCGACGATCCTGCCGTTTCGACAGCCGATATCGGCACGTTCCTGCGAGGAAGTAACGACAGTCCCGTTTTTCAGAATGAGATCAAAATGCTCCATGAGGGTCGCCTGCCTGTTCTACGAGTGATATCGGGTCGAAAAATACTCCATGGCATGCGCTGGTGCGTCCAGTGTCTGCTCTATCGGCAGTTGCCGGGCGGTATCACGCCGGTGAATAGCAGGTCCGGATATCCGATATGCCAGTGCAGGAAACTTCTTTTATACAGGATCTCAACAGACCGGCTTGCAAGGGAGGGATCGTGTCGACTGTCGACAACCGTATCGGGTTCGTACGGGGGGAATTCGTTCCTCTTCGGGATGCCGTCATTCCTGTCATGGATCGCGGGTTTCTTTTCGGTGATGGCGTCTATGAAGTGACGGCTGTCATCGAGGGGCGTCTTGTGGATAACGACCACCATCTCCAGCGTCTGGAGCGTTCTTTGGCAGAGATCGGAATTGCCAATCCGTTCAGCATTGAAGCATGGACCGGGATTGAAACCGAACTGATGCGGCGCAATGAACTGCGTAACGGGCTGATCTATATTCAGGTCAGTCGCGGCGTAGCAGAGCGAGCTTTCCAATATGCCGAGGGCCTTGAACCGACCGTAGTGATGTTTCCACAATTCTCACGGGTTCAGTCCAATCCGGTCATCGAAACCGGTGGGCGGATCATTACCGTGCCCGATCTGCGCTGGGCGCGACGGGACATCAAGTCCACATCGCTTCTGGCGCAGGTCATGGCCAAGCACGCCGTTAAGCAGGCTGGGGTCAACGAAGCATGGATGCTGGATGGCGACGAGATCACCGAAGGCGCTTCCTCGACCGCATTCATCGTCAGTGCGAGCAACGAACTGATTACGCGCAATCTTTCCCAGGATATCCTGCCGGGCATTACGCGCCGGACAATCATTGAAATTGCCAAACGTCATGGTCTGACAATCGCGGAGCGACCGTTTTCAAAGGCGGACGTTCTGGGCGCGACGGAAGTCTTTTACACAAGTGCCTCGACGATCGCCGTTCCCGTTATCGAAATGGATGGCGTGAGCGTTGGCGGTGGGATTCCCGGACCAGTCTTTCGCAGTCTCTATGACGCCTATTTGCAGGACGTCATGACGCTACCAGCAATCATTTTCTAAAACGCCCTTTTCCCCGAACATTAGGATTATCAGCAATGTCGATCACACGTCTGGATCCTCACGAGCGCCTCAGCGGCGCCGTTATCTGCAATGGCATGATCCATTTCGCGGGTCAGGTGACAACCGACGAAACTCTGGACACGGAAGGGCAGACTGCCAACGTCCTCCATCAGATTGATAGCCTTCTGGCACAGGTCGGCAGCCGGAAAAGCGACATCGTCTCCGTACAGATCTTCCTGACGGATATTTCCGAGATTGGCGCTATGAACAGGGCATGGGACGCATGGCTCGATCAGGGTGCCAAGCCTGCCCGTGCCACGGTAGAGGCACGTCTGGCGGACCCGGCCTGGAAAGTTGAAATGACACTGGTCGCACGCCTCGGATCCTGAAAGAGAATTCTGATTTCCTGACACCGTTCCGGAGCTTCCATGCGCATTCTTTCAGCCGATGAAACACGACAGGCTCTCCCCTTTCAACCGCTGATCACAGCGCTCAGGACAGCCATCACAGAATACCGGGACGGGACAATCATCTGCCCGGAACGCCTCGTCGTTCCAACAGCCGATCAACGCGGAAGCGTGCTGTCGATGGTGGCCTGTGGCCCTGATCTAATCGCCCACAAGCTGTTGACCATTTTCCCGGAGAATACAGATCTGCCAACCCTTCAGGGGCAGGTAACGTGCTTGGATGCCAAGGACGGACATTTTCTGTTCGCCCTGGATGGCATTAGCGCGACTGAACGACGTACAGCCGCAATTTCAATGCTCGGCCTGTCCTGTTTTCGTCCAAAACGCCTCGAAGACATTTTACTTATCGGAACCGGGGCACAGGCACGGGTTCATCTTGAAGCGCTGAATGAATTTTACCCGGGCCTTTCAGTCTCAATACGGGGAAGAAACGCGCAGCGCATCATGTCGTTGATAGAAGGCCCATATCCCGCCCTTCGAATTCAGGCCGAACGCGACACTGAAAATCAGTATGATGCTGTTATTTCCGTCACCAGCAGCCAGAAAATCCTGTTCGATGGGCAGGCTTCGCCGGAGACACTTGTTATCGGTGTGGGCGCGTATCGACCGGATATGATCGAGATTGGCCCCAATGTTGTCCTGAACAGTCTCTGCGTCGTCGATGATCCTGTTGGAGCGCCCCATGAAGCAGGGGATATTATTCAGGCTGGAAAAAACTGGCCAGACGTTGTTGCTCTTGCCGATTGTCTGCGGGGAAAGCAACCGCTAGGCCAGCCAATCTTCTTCAAAAGCGTCGGCTGTGCCGCATGGGATCTCGCAGCCTGTCGGCTTGCCTTGCAGTTGCTGCCAAAGTTCGCGTAACGGATTTTTTGCCCGTCATACTCTAACGGTTTTCGACGTCCTCCTTTTTGATCCACCAACACGAAGCAGTATCTGATGGATCAAAAAGCTCTTCATCATCGGCCGTGGGCAAATAAAAACAAACGACAGAGGGTTGCCGATAGATTGACCACCCTTCCACCACCTGATCAAAACGTATTCACTACTCTTCATTAAGAGAAGTTTGGAATCATACAAAAGCTCATCTAAATAGAATTTTTGTCAATAAAGCCTAGTGTGCAGCAACAGCGCCATCATCACTGCGCCAAGTATTTTTATTATCCATGAAAATCCATCGACCACTCCCACCACCGGCCGCTTGGTCAACATTAAGGCAATCATTGCACCAAACACGATCACTTACTTCATGTGAGGAATTTTTAATATCGTCTAAGGACTGATTAGTGCCCGTCCGTATTAGCGATACACCTTCAATATACGGAACCTGAAGAACGGTACCAAAATACGTATTAACACCCTTAATATTTCCCCCGCCCGAAACCTGGGTTCCAACGTTCCAATTTCCTGAATCGTCGGGAGCCAGGGTTGCGCCAATGCCATTATTTCCAGAAGAACTGGCCCCCATCAACGGACTATTGTTGGCGAGACGGAATGCCCCCGCGCTCCAGACATCTCCATTACCACGCACACACAAGCCGGGTGCATTGGAGTCTCCACTAGCTGTATTATTGCCAATCAGGCAAACGCCTCCAAGATTGGCACTATTGAAATTAAATGAAATCATACCCATATTTGTACCAGTATTTGCGCTGCTATCCCATTGCTTTCCGTCGATTACTAGACCCAAATTAACTTGGTAATCTGACCATATTGGAGACGTAGCAGCATCATTCTGTGTTACCCAAGAACGGGTTACGAGCACATTTGTGCCGATCGATGTGGGTGTTCTCGTTTCGAAAGAAGTATGGGAATTATTTTTTCCAAGAGACGGCGCTTCAGACCCCGGAATGTAGAAATTATATCCTTTGTACTCGTTGGCCCATCCGGAAACTGTGTTTTTGATACCGTTAGGCAGATTATTTCCGTTAATTTCCAACCCTACGCTATCGTAAGTAGGATGATAGCACACTCCAGAACTCGGCGCAGCGGAGCCTTCACAGTCAAAAGCTATAACGATACCACGCATCGTCGCTTCATTAGATTTATCTCCGTTGTAGTGAAGATCCAGTTCGTCGCCATTAAGGTAGTCTATAAGACTATCAGGATTGGCAACAGGATCAAAAGTCATGTAAAGATTTCTGCCGCCAGTCTGTGTCGGGGATCCGATCATAGCAACCGCTTGACCAAAATTATTCCGTACAGTGTCATAATTCGATGTTGGAATATCATTGGTTTTCCAAGGATGGCCGGTATTATTACCATTCATGATTCCCCAACCATTGACTGTAATCGATTTTCCATCAGGGGAAACTGACGAAACAGTCGAAACAAAATAGTTATGATTATTTATAGAACCACCGACAGAAGGATTCTGTAAACCGCTATCTGTAGTTGTATTGTTTTGCTGTGAAACATCACTCGAGATGGAATTTGTGGTTATGTACATATTGGGGTGAATTCGGGCAATCTGCTGAGTATCTAGCGGCGATCCCGATGGCAAAAAGATATGCGTCGCGTCATAGGTTACACCCTTTACCACGATTACAGGCTCGTCATTTCCCGTTTGATCATAATGAACGACCGTATCGAAAGATGGATCATTCGCAATGTTTGATGCACTTGTGAGGTTTGTAGATAAACCTGCGCGAGTATCAAATACGCTTTTATTAGTAGTAACCGTACACGTCAGGCAACCAAGGTCCATAAACCCATCAGGACGCCCACGCAGAACAATAGATGAGCCCGTACCAAGATTGTCTGTTGCAACAGACGATGTACTCGCTCCAGCTCGTTGAGATCCCAGCCAAAGTGCGTGAGGAGGAACGTAAGGATCAGAATTTTGTCCCGGCAAAGCGTAAGAAGACTGTTTGCCACCAATTGAAAGAATTGGGGTATTTACTCCCGTGCTTGTAAGGTTTGCGACCGTACTATTCACCATAGGCGAGTATATTGGAGAATTTATATTACCAGAACTATCAACCCCATCAGACCCACAAGATATTGGATGAGAATTTTCATCTAGACCACAAATTTGCTGAGTAATTAATACTTCTTTCCATTTTCCATTATTGTCTTTGTAATTCTCCACAACGGGCACATTGGATGAATCCAATTTTGCTTCCATGGTTATGGGACGTATTTTCCCATTGGAATCTTTATAATTTTCAATAATATTATCACTTGTAGCAGCATTGGCTTTTGTTACCCCCAAAGGGACACTCGATAAAAATATAATTATGAAAGCGTGCTTAAATATGCGATTGCTCACAATAAATATCCAATTTTGTTTTTTGATTTTATAGCTTGCGCTCGGCTGGTTTGTACTTATACATAAACACCAGCATACCAAACATAGCATATATGGCGAATTTTCTCAATAGCTAAGCGTTTCTTTTCCCACAATTGGAAATGAGTCATGCCGTCGAAATGTCGATATTTCTCGGGTCTGTTAGATCTTGAAATGCTTCCCATATTGTAGGGATGGAAGAAGGATACGGAACAGGCACTTTTACGGACGAGACATGGGCGATCTGGGAACCTCTGATTGAGGCGGTTCGCCCACGAGGCAAGACGCCGCCCCATGATCTGCGGCGCACGATAGCAGCGATTTTCTGGCGCCATGAGAATGGCGCGAAATGGCGGAGTATCCCCGCTGAACTGGGTCCGTGGTGGCGGGCAGCACAGCTTTTCATCCGCTGGGCGAAACTCGGCGTATGGGAACGCCTGCTCGAACGGGTTCAGGAACAACACGGAGTGGCGTTCGGAATGACTTTTCTGGATGGCACGAACATCAGGGCTCACCACAAAGCGGCGGGAGTCCAAAAAAAGGGGCCTCTTTCGAAGAGCGAGACCATCGTGAAGCACTTGGCCGCTCTCGCGGCGGTTATGGTACGAAAGTCTGCGTGATCGCTGATGGACATGGAAAAGCCTTTGGTTTTGCGCTGCCCCCCGGACAGGCTCATGAACTGCCCCTGGTACCAGCCATGCTCGACAGTCTTCCCGCCATCCCCCTGTGGGTCGTGGCGGACAAGGGCCACGCGTCGAACGCCTTTCATGAACGGATATGGGACATGGGAGCCAGGCCCGCCATTCCTGCGAAACGACGCGATGGGGCGGTCGCCTGCCCAAAATGGGTCTATCGGTGCCGGCATCTCGTTGAGAATCTCTGAGCTCGCCTCAAGGAGTGGCGCGCTGTCGCAACCAGATACGAAAAAACAGCAATATCGTTCCTCGCCGTCATCCACATCGCTGCCGCAGCAGACTGGATTAAGCCATAACAGGCCCTAGCGTTCGCTATATTGAGTATTTTGCGCCCAAACCAGTATCGAGAATGGTGTAAAATCATTGAGATGACGGTTAAAATGGCGCACCCGTACCCGCAAACATTTCGTTGATTTATTTACGGAAACCACTTCAGAATCAATAAAGCGGTTGGAGATAAGCAATCACTCTTGGCAACTGATTGGTGGATGGAGAGTCTGCGCGCACTCTTTCCCGAGAATCATGGCCACTCTCAGCTTGATGACGACTAAGTGTTGGGCGAGACTATTTTTTGAACCGTAATGGTCAGCGCGGGTGTAACTAGACAATACACAACTACAGGAAGCAACGTCGAGAATTCATAAAATACAACAAGAGAAAAATATCAACGACGCAACCGGTCGGAATTATGTTCGGGAGTATAAAGGACTGACGACGGCAGCAACCAGCTACGACAGATGCTCAGCCCTCTATTCCCCAGTCCACTCTCATGCTTTGGTTATAAAGCGCAAGCCTACGACATGCGTCTTAAAGTCGATATAAATGGCGGGGTAATTTCTTTTCTTGTTCCAAATTTAAACCCTGATGAAATAAAAAATTTCCTGCAAGAAAGCTTTATAAAATAAACCGCCCACCTTACATACGTACCAATCTGTATTTTCATTAAATTTAGTATAGATTTTTTATAAAAACTATTTTTCATTAGGTCAATTGAATGTTTCAAAAGATATGATTGATATTTCGCATTTATAGCAAATTGAATTTTTCTATCAATTACTATATTTCTCGATATACAGAATTCCATTATTTTTTTTGGTATTTTCATCAACTGTAGCGCAGGTAGATTTATCTTTGAAAGAGATCCATCTCTAACTGTATAAAAATAAAGAGCATCTGGAATAACCATGAATTTTGCTCCAGCTACAACCATACATGAATAAAACAGAGAGTCTTCGCCAATGCTCAATTCTTTATCGTAAAAAATATTCTCTTTTAAGATAAATTCCTTACGGAAAACGGGCTTCATATAACATAAAGGCATAGTTTTCTGTAAACCTGGCCAATCCATAGACATATAACGAAATATGTTTATATATTTATTGTATTTCATCCATTCTGGAGAAAATGCATTCTCTCGCGAATTTTCGGTTAAAACAACAAGCTGATCCGCAAGCATATCAAGATTATTTTTTTCCATATGCTCGATCATTATTGATAGTCTGTCTTCTCTCCACAAATCATCTGAATCAAGTATTGCTATATATTTTGCTTTAGATTTTCTGATTCCGAAATTTCTTGACTCTGAAACCCCGAGATTTTTAGCATTCTCAAAATATATGATGCGCTCATCAAGCTCACAAAGCTTTAATGATTTTTCTCTAGTTTTATCACGAGATGCATCGTTAACAATAATTATCTCAAAATTACTCATCGTCTGCTTCAGAACAGAATGAACAGCTTGCTCGATAAAATCTTCAGCATTATATGCTGGGATAATGACTGAAACAACACAATCGATTTTGCCCACAAAACACCTAAATATGCTAAATCCATGCATTAGGATACTATAATATACAATTTAAATAGAAAATCCACTTTTGATAAAAATGTGAACGGTATCATGACATTCGGCTTCAGATACTCTGGAAGAGAAAGATATAGAATTCTACCTGTCGGGACGGAGATTTTGCGGGAAGCCTGTCAGGTACAATAGGCCGATATACAAACACCACAAGCGCATTGAGAGTCATATGAGAAACTCAAGAGACGTCGTGCCTTAGCGCATTGTCCGATGTTGTCTTAACCAGAGGGCATCAACTTTTTGTATCGAAAGTGATATTTTCCGAACATGTTGTATGTCACTCTGGACCAGACGATTATGGATACATAATTCTCCAGACACGGTTATTTTTTACTGGAATTGCGTTTTTTGCGCCTGATAATCATTAGGATCACAAAAACCAAAACGGCCATGATGCTTACACCGCCTATGGCAGCAATCTGGGCATATCGAACAAGGAAAGGCTTGGCTCCCCCCTCTTTAAGAAGCGTGACGTCCGCTGCATTGACGTGGATCGCGTCATTTCCAAAGCGCTGAAGAACATAATTCGCTACGGATGCCACCTGCGCGTCGTTGAGCTGTTTTTCAAACGCAGGCATCGTGACAGTACCGTTATTCGTCGCACGGTTCACGCCCTTGAGGATTGCCATCACCAGATTTTGGGCCGTTGGGCCACCCACTGCGGTATTTGAGGTCAATGACGGGTAGAACTGGTCATGTGTCCCTTGTCCGTTAAGCTGATGACATGAAGCACAGGCTCCCGTGTAAAGCTCCGCGCCATTGATGCTGGAAGCGTTCGCCAGGGCATCGGGACTGCGGTTTATAGGAGCATCAAGAACAGCCAGATCGACAGGTTTCCCAGTTGTAACGCTGAAGCCGGGACGGCTCTGGTTCGGGTTTCTTACAGGCTTGACGGTCCGAAGATACCGGACAATCGCATCAAGATCCGCATCGTTAAGATGCCGTAGGCTGTGTTCAACCGCTTCGGCCATTCCCCCGGCCGCTTGGCTTTTACCGTGAGCAGCGCCGTCTCGAAGATAAGACTTGAGTTCGTCGTCGCTCCAGCCGCCAAGGCCACTTATGGCGTCGGATGTGAGGTTGGGCGCATGCCAGCCACCAAGATCAGCGCCAGCGAGAAAACGGCTCTGATCTTCCGACATGCCGATGTTTCGCGGTGTATGGCAGGTTGAACAATGGGCCAGTACCTTAACCAGATACTCTCCCCGCTGTGTGCCGCCTGCTGCTGTTGTAGCGGCTGACATAGGTTTACCGGTTGAGTACAGAAGATTCCACCCGGCCATCAACCAACGTTGATTGAAGGGAAATGGCAAAGCAGTGTGCCTTTCCGGAGGTAAATCAACAGGCTTGGTGCCCTTCGTGAAATAGAGATACAGGGCATGAATATCAGCATCGCTGATCCCCGAATATGCCGTATAGGGCATGGCCGGATAAAGATGACCTTCAGGCGCGATACCTTCGCGCACAGCCCTGGAGAACTGGGTTTCCGTCCAGTTTCCGATCCCGTACTGCCGGGACGGCGAAATATTGGTCGCGATGATGTCCCCGAGCGGAGAGGAGATGACATAACCACCGCCATAGGATTTGCCGCCAGGATTGGTATGACAGGCCATACAATCCGCAGCGCGGGCGATATACGCCCCCTGCCTGACGAGATCTTCCGTACTGGCCTGCGCCATAGCCAGACTGGGAATCGCTGTAAGGATGACAAGACCGAGACCAGGTGCAAGATAGCGAGGCATGGCTCAGACTTCCTTTGCGATAATGTCTGCTGACCTGATGGCCAGAGCGACACCAGCCAGTGTGGGGTTCACAACGCCGCAGGCCGGAATCACGCCGGTGGTTGCCATAAACAGATTGCTGTGGTCCCAACTCCGACATTCGCCGTTTACGACAGATGTTTTCGCATCGTCCCCCATCAGGACAGTACCCATGATGTGGTCCCGGTTCTGCCAGCCGGTATTGTCGTTGATAACAGTACCTCCCATGCCCGCAACGAATTTCGCGTAGTCTGCCTTGGCGACAACAGCGCCTTTCTCAATATAGTCGTCTGTGTCGTAGTGAATGGTCATGGTGGGAATACCGAGGGCATCCCTGCGGGTTGTGGACGGCTGAATCCGGTTGGATGGGCTCGGCAGGAGTTCGAAGACCGTTGAAATATCGACCCATCGTGCAGCCCAGTCCTTGATTTTTTCATCCAGTTCGGGCCCTACGATGCCCTGAGACAACAAATGCTGCGTAATGGCTCGATTAGGCACTGTGTTTGTCAGCGCATGTTTGATGGCTGAGTGTTCACGTCGGAAATCACCATCACGCCAGTTGAAAATTCCCCCTTGCTGCACCTGGCCACGTCCTGGCCATAGGGGTTCATCTGCCAGAAACTGTAGCCCCATCCCTGTGTGGTCCATAAGGTTGCGGCCCACCTGATCGGAAGCGTTGGCAACGTCGGACATGAGTAGGAGCTTGGGTGTTTCAAGTCCATTACTGGCAATGATGAAGTAGCGCGCTGTCAGACGGACATCCTTGTGTTCGGACGTTCTGTAGTGAGCCGCCACGATCTTACCGTCAGGCCCCTTCTCAAGCTTGAAGACCGTTGCATTTTCAATAATTTTTCCTCCGAGCGCCTGAACATGTCTGGCATGCACATCTCCAGAGTACATGGCGCCAATGGGGCAGACAGGCATGCAGTTGTTGTTCCCTGAACATCCAGGGCGCCCATCCCAAGGCTGGTTGGTCCGGGCGTTGGGTTCATGGATGAAATTGAAACCTTCAGGCGTCAGACGGGCCTTGAGCCGCTGAAAGTAATAGGTTTCGGCTTCCGGCGGAACGGGATAGGGCGTTGATCGTGCCGGAAACTGGTGGTTGCTGCCCTGACCGGACTGATCCTGAGTATCACTGCCTGCAACGCCAAGGTTGAACTCGGCACGTCCATAGTAGGGTTCGAGGTCTTCATAAGAGATCGGCCAATCGCGCCCCACACCGTAAAGGGTTTTGAGTTTCATATCGTTGGGCAGGAACCGCCATGTTGCTCCGGCCCAATGCCAGGTGGTTCCTCCAACCAAACGCAACATTCCTGGAAGAAATTTAAAGTTTCCAGTGTTCTCGATATAGCCCGGGGAAAAAGAGGTCGGAGCCCAGGGCTGATTGGGATACGGATCGTTATGATTGCCCTTACGGGGAGAAGAGCGGAAATTTTCGACAATTTTCCAGCGCGGTATTGATTGTCCGGATTCCAGAACAATAACCGATTTGCCATGCTTCAGAAGTTCATAGGCAGCATTACTTCCAAGCGCCCCTGAACCAACGACAATAACATCTGCATCATACTGAATGGTCATTTTTATATTTACCTGAAACAGAAGTTAGCCGGCATTCTGGGCAGACGGAGGGTTCACCCAATAATTTGTGCGTCCTCTGGCATAGCTTGGAATAACGGTCGTATCTTTTGTAGGCGCATACATCAACGCACCGACATAGGTAATGAATGTTGCATCATCTACGGGATGACCGACGGCCGGAGTTGCGTCCATTGCCGGCGTACCGGTGTAACCAAGATAACAGGCGGAAATAATGCTCAGCGCCACGGAGGCGAGGTCTTTATTCTGTTGGGCATAACTGGCGAAATTCGACATATCCGTGAGGTCGGCGGCTTTCAGGGACTCTCTCAAATCGTTCGCTCTGACAGGGAAGTTACTGTCTTTTTGGGTAAGGGCTTTCAGTATCCGCCTGGAAAATTCAGGATTGAAATTGTCCTTTCCCGTCAGAACCACGCAAAGCTGATGGAAATCAGTAGACGTCAGAAGCCCTGCGGCACGCGCGATACCCGGAAGACTTCCTATGACGGGAAGTGCAAGGGAGGCTGCCAAAAGCTGGCGACGAGAGAGGCCGTTTTGTGTGGAACGCACGATGTTTCCCTCCTCAGGTAACAACCCGCCATATGACAGAAAATGATGGTTCGACAGGATCAAGCATCAGTGAATGTGCTTTAAAGGCCATGTTCCTGCGTGCCTGACAAAATCCTGAATATCGTCACAATGCACTGGCAGCAGCGTGCGCTACAGCAATATCTTTCTCGCCATCAGGGGTACTGATTGCGATAGAACCAACAATCGTCTTGCCGACATAAAGCGGAAGACCGCCAGGATTGGAGGATAAATCGGGAACTGCCAGATTATGCACTTCACCTTTCAGAAGGCTCTGGTAAGCAGTATTTGTGTCTGTTTTGAAAAAAGCCGCTGATTTTGCTTTTGCCAAAGCGGATGCAAGGCAGTTCGGGGTCGCGTCGACCTGACGCTGGACATAGAGGGGCATGCCGTCAGGATCGGCAATCACGATGCAACCTTCAATATGCTGTCGTGCAAGAGCGTCTCGCGCAGCTGAAGCCATTTTCAATATGTCTTTATCCTCAAGAGCCGGACGCTGTCCGACCGCAGATGCGGGAACGAAAAAAGAAGACGTCTCCAAAATAGAAATGAATAAAACCGGTATTATTTTTGTCATAACGTCTCTCTTATCTGGTTTTATGGGAGTGATGATCTAACCTGCATTCCACTTACTCCCGAAAGTACCTCCGATGCGGACGTCGTGCGGAACGGAAATCGGCTCTTTCCACACAGCTTTGTCTCAATACAGGCACGTTACCTGATTGCACGATCTAAAACCGGTCAGGACAGGTTCAATTTATTTTGAGGATAACGACACCACTGTCTGCTGGACGGGTTTTCTTCCGTAGCGTCTTGACCTCTGCTGCAGTGACAGAAGCACCACGATTCCCCCACGACGAACGGACAAAGGTCAGCACATCCGCAATGTCCCCGTCGGAAAGCTGTTCACGATACGACGGCATTCGGTAGGAATCCGGCACACCGGCCGCGACGACACGACCAGACCCGTTGAGTGTAACGTTGATGGAAGAGGAACTGTCCGGCACCAGAGATGAGGCGGCTCCCGCCAATGGCGGAACCCACTGTCCCTGCCCGCGTCCATCCGCCCCATGACAGAAACTGCACTTCGCCATGTAGGTCTGCGCACCGGGGATGCCCTGCCGTCCGGCGGGTTGGAGTGCCTTGGCCTGTGTCGGCTCATACTGCCACGGCGTTCCGTCACGTTGCGCGTTGCCAGGCAGAGACTTGAGATAGTGTGCCACTGCCCGCAGATCATCATCCGAGAAAAACTGCGTCGAGTTGTTGAAAGCCTCTGTCATGGAGCCGAACACAACAGCATGGTCGTTCCGGCCGGTCTTGAGAAAACGGAAGACATCGTCCTCGCTCCACCGGCCCAGACCCGTGTTTGCATCGTTGCGCAGGCTGGGCGCAAACCAGCCATCGATCAGAGCGCCGGAGACAAAAGCCGCACTATGACTGTCTGTCCCCTTTTCGTTGAAGGCCAGACTTCGCGGCGTATGACAGGCCCCGCAGTGCCCCGCCCCTTCAACAAGATAGGCCCCCCGGTTCCATTGGGCATCTTTCGACGTGTCCGGGCGATGAACGTCTGACGGGGCAAAAACCACATTCCAGAAAGCCAGAGGCCAGCGCATGTTCAGCGGCCAGGGGATCGTGCTTTTCCGGTTTTCCAGATGAACGGCCGGGACGCCCTTCATGAAATAGGCATAAAGCGCTTTGACATCATCGTCAGAAAGCTTGGCATAGGACGGATAGGGCATGGCCGGATAAAGACGGTGCCCATCCTTTGCCACACCGGAACGAAGCGCCCTGTCGAAATCCGCCAGCGTATAGGCACCGATCCCAGTCTCACGGTCAGGCGTGATGTTGGTTGCAAAGATTGCGCCCATCGGCGTCACCATCTTCAGGCCCCCGGTATAGGCTGCCCCACCCGGCACACTGTGACAGGCCACGCAATCCGTCAGACGGGAGACATACTCCCCTCGCGCCACGAGTTGCACCGACGGCTCCCCCTGAGAACCGGTTTTCTCAAAGGACGACGCAGGGAGACGGGTCACGAACCATGCCGTTCCCGCAGCCAGAACAGCCGACGCAGGGATCACGACTGCGAAAATTTTCTTCAGGCGGTTAGTCATGTTCAGTTCCGCACTCTTTCTGCTGCACGCGGGACGTGCCAGACGACGATCAAAGTCTCAGCTTGCAAAGTCATGACGTGACAGCGGCATGCTTCGGATACGCCGCCCGGTCAGGGTCGAAACCGCGTTCGCCACCGCGGGCGGAATGGCAGGCAGCGGAGGCTCCCCGACGCCGCCCATCTTCTCGCCACTCTCGACAATCTTCACATGCACACGAGGCATCTGATTCAAAGCGAGAATTGGGTAGCCATCATAGTTCCGCGCGCGCGGCATACCGTTCTCGTAAACAGTCTCTTCAAGAAGCACCTGAGACAGTCCGAGGGCTATGGCTCCGTTGACCTGCGCTTCCACAATCGCCGGGTTCACGACCTTTCCGGGGTCGATGGCTTCCCAGACCTCGTGCACCCTGACACGCCCGTTTTCGAGCGATACTTCCGCAATCGCCGCAGCTTCAGACCCGAAAGGGGACGCCATGCCAATCCCGCGTGCGCGGCGTGAACCATCCGCCGCCGTAAACGGGCCACGCTTCCAGCCACCGGACAGGTCTGCAACCGCCTTAAGCAAAGTCGTCAGGCGCCTGTTGGCCCGGAGCAGGTGTAATCGAAGCTCGTAAGGGTCCTGATGTCCCTTGTCCGCAAGCTCGTCCAGAAATGTTTCATAGAGAAAATCATTCATGGAGTTCCCGACGGAACGCCAGTAACCTAGCATCACGGGGTTTTTGACAAAATGCTGGGCAATCCGTCGGTCAGGGATGTCGTACGACTTTCCGGTCAGGCCTTCGAGAGCGCTGTCATCCAGCTTGTCGCCGCGCTTGTTGTTGAGGCCTTCTGTTGGACCTTCAGTCGCACTGACGGCCTCAAGAGCTACGGGAATGCCGTTCCTATCCAGTCCGCCGCGAAACCGTACTGCCGCCATCGGTCGCAGCGTATCGCGCAGAAATTCTTCCTCACGGCTCCAGATCAGCTTAACAGGACGGCCGGTTTCCTTTGCCAGCGTAATCGCCTGTGGATAGGGACTGGCTGTCTCGTAAAGAAAATGACGACCAAAAAATCCACCCAGCATCTGGGAATGAATGATAATTTTTTCGACGGGCAGGCCCGTGCGTTTGGCAATGTCCGCACGGAACATGTCCGGCGCCTGATTGGGCACCCAGACCTCCAGCGCGCCATCAGGATTGAAACGGGCTAACGCGGACGGCGGTTCGAGCTGTGCATGATTCACATACTGGCTTGCATAGGTCGCCTCCACGACCGTATGGGCATTTTTCAGCCCCCGGACCACATCGCCTCTGGTTTCCGCATCCTCACCGGGGCCGTGTGCATCAGCCAGCTCCTTCCGGAAAGCTTCCGTCGAAAAGTCGGCAGGCATGACCCGCATCGTCGTGTCCGGTCCAGGCTCTTGCCAGTCTATCAGAGCGGCCTCGGCCGCCCGCTTTGCGTCCCACCAGCGTTCGGCCACCACCGCAAATGCGCCCGGAAGACGATGCGTGGAATGCACCCCTTTCATCGCCCGAACCTGGTCTTCATTACGGACTGTCTGGATGGTCATGCCAAGCCGGGGCGCGTGCTGAACGGCCGCATGAAGCATATCAGCCAGGCTGACATCAACCGTATAGACCACCTTGCCCGTCGATTTGTCGTGGACATCCACGCGCGGGACCGGCGCACCGATCCAGCGAAATTCTCCCGGCTCCCTGAGCCTGACAGTGGCGGGATCCGGCACCGGCAAGCTCATTGCTGCGTGAGCCAGCTCCCCATAGGCAATCGAGCGTTCGGACGGCTTATGAATCACCCGGCCAGGCTGCGTCGTCAGTTCCTCTACAGGTACGTCAAACTGCCGTGCGGCTGCCTGTAGCAGCATCTCGCGAGCCAATGCCCCGAGCCGGCGCATCGCGGAATAGCCGTTCCGAATGGACATACTGCCGCCGGTGATGCGCATCCCGTTGTTCATGACAACATACGCGTCACCCGGAGGAGCGTTCTCGACGACAAAGGTGGCCGGATCGGCATCCAGTTCCTCACCGACGATCTGGGCCATGGCCGTGAATGTACCCTGCCCCCCTTCAACAAAGGGGCTCTGAAGCCGCACCGTACTGTCAGGCCGTATTTCCAGAAACGCCGGAACCTTGGTACCACGCAGTTTCGTTGCCTCGGCACGCGCACTCCGCTGGGGCACGCCCAGCCCGAGAACAAAGGCTCCTGCCGCGATACCCGCCGAAGACAGCATAAAGCGACGCCGGGAGAGATTGACCGGAACGTCACTCATTGCCATCGCATCGAATGGAGCGTTCCTCACTTCTTCGCTCCTTCCTGCCCTACGTCTCCTGCCAGGTCATGGATCGCGGCACTGATGGCATTATAGGTTCCACAGCGACAGAGATTGACCATGACCGCCCTGATATCGTCGTCCGTAGGATGCGGGGTCTGTTTGAGCAGCGATGTCGCCGCCATGACCTGTCCGGATTGGCAATAACCGCATTGAGGCACCTGATGCCTGATCCATGCAGCAACAACCCGCTGGCCGATCTCGTCCTGCTCGATCGCCTCAATGGTCGTGATTGCCGCAGAACCCAACTCACCGACCGGAGTAACGCAGGACCGGACGGCATTCCCGTTAATGAGAACCGTGCAGGCACCGCATTGCGCGAGGCCGCACCCGTATTTGGTACCCATCATTTTCAGGTCGTCACGCAGCACCCACAGCAGAGGGGTATCCGGCTCGACATCGATGTGGTGCTGCACACCATTGATCGTCAGTTCCATCAGCCCCTCATTATCAGGCACAGTTAATCAGGTTTCTGTTTTCAGGACGCAATGAAGCCGATACTCGCTTTGCTTCCCGTGGCAGGCATCAGCCGGAATTCTTGAGTCAATAAAAAACCTTATGGACTGTTTTCAGGATAGATCCTTCCCACTCAGAGAATAATCCCCAAAAAACATCTTATGGTCATGAAAATCATTCATGGATCGGCGTCATACACCGTCCAAACATCCCGGCCTTCAAACCTGCACGTCAGAATATGTCAAGAGTCCGACAAGGCCCCGTTGTTATATTCGTTGTCAGAAACATGTTCGAGCCAGTCGACGGGAGAACCGTTCTGCTTTTCCTGAATGGCAATATGGCTCATCGCCGTAGTCGCTGCCGCGCCATGCCAGTGCTTCTCGCCCGGCGCAAACCAGATCGTATCGCCGGGATGGACTTCCTCGACAGGACCGCCTTCGCGCTGCACCCAACCACATCCAGTCGTAACGATCAGGGTCTGCCCGAGCGGGTGGGTGTGCCATGCGGTTCGAGCACCAGGCTCGAACGTTACAAGTGCTGTCGTCACCTGTGCAGGCTCGGGTGGATTGAACAGGGGATCGATGCGAACCGTCCCGGTAAACCAGTCGGCGGGGCCCTTCACAGAGGGTTGCGATCCAATGCGCTTGATATCCATGGTCACTGTTCCTGTATGTCGTTCGAAAATGTTGGGCTTGGTCAGTTTCCCGGCCTGAATACCCGCAAAATTATGGTTGGCGGCCCAGCCTCATCGTCAACAAAGCCAGCAGGGATGCGAGCACAAGCACACACGCACTGACTGCAAAGGTCGCCTGATATCCAATCCCGTCGAACAGGATTCCTCCACAGGTTGCTCCCAACGTAATGGCCAGCTGGACGACAGCGACCATCAAGCCGCCTCCTGCTTCCGCATCCTGCGGGAGCGTCCGGGCGAGCCAGGTCCACCATCCCACAGGGGCGGATGTCGCAAACAGGCCCCATATCGCCAGCATTACGGCAGAGACAACAATCCATTGTCCCAAAACAAGAAGCCCGAGCGCCAGAAGCGCCATGAGAAGAGGAGTAACAATCAGAACGGGGTAGACACTCTTCTTCAGCACGCTTCCGATCAGCACGGTGCCAATAAAGCCGGAAATTCCCATCAGCAAAAGGATTAGGGACAGCGTGGACACATCGACATGAGCCACATCTTCAAGGAACGGCCGGACATAGGTGAAGAGCGTAAACTGTCCCATGAAGAAGAGGCTGACGGCAATCATCCCCATTCTTACAACCGGGCGCGTCAATAGAGCGAATACACTTGCAGATTGGTGATGGCGTTCACTGGGCATCGACGGAAGGCTGAGAAGCTGCCAGACGAAAACCACGACAGCCACAGGCACGACGCAGAAAAAAGCGCCACGCCAGCCAATCAGACCACCGAGAAAGCTGCCCGCAGGTGCCGCAATAACTGTAGCAAGAGCGTTTCCGCCATTCAGGATGGCAAGCGCGCGAGGAACATGCTGATCTTCGACAAGACGCATCGCCGTTGCGGCGGACATTGACCAGAAGCCCCCTATCACCACGCCGATCATCGCCCGTCCGAGCATGAAGATGACGTAATTCGGCGCCAGAGAAACAACTATTCCTGAAACAATCATCATCCCAATCAGGGTCAACAACAGTGTTTTGCGATTGATCCCCTTTGCCAATGCGGAAATGAAAAGGCTGGTCAGGACCGCAAATGCGCCAGAGACCGAAATGGCCTGACCCGCCTGCCCTTCGCTGATATGTAGATCCGCTGCAATCGGTGTCAGAAGACTGACAGGCATAAACTCCGATGCAACAAGCGCGAAAGCGCCAAGAGACATGGCGAGCACAGCCCCCCAGGATCCTGAGGGGGTATCAGAAGCCTGGCTCGTTTCAGAAAATGTTTGAGAGAGAGTATCCATTAGACCTCAAGATCAGGACGATCCACCAGCACGGTTATTTTGAAAAATAACGCGCAAAATCCGCAAACCACCGCCGCCTGAAACATGATTCTCGTGCGTCCACGAACGTTACTCATGGTGACCGGCAGAGTTGATAAGGGAATTTAGGCAATAGAGAACATTCAGACTAGACACTATAAAACGAGCATAGTCATGAATAATATTCATGAATGACCGTTGCGTACCGGCCGATCAAAAGCGCATAGAGGTCAGCCCCGTCCCGATAAAGGACTGTTTTATTGGTTTTTCTTGAATGCATGTAAAAGGCCGTGCCCTTTTCAGGACACGGCCCATCTGAATTGTGATCCGCGCTGTCAGCGCTATGTTATATCTGCTGCTTTGTGGGACGGAAAAGAATTTCGTTGATATCCACATCTTCCGGCTGGCTGATCGCAAAAGCGACACACCGGGCAAATGAGTCTGCACTGATCGCAATACCAGGAACAAAATTCCTGAGTTGCTCCGCAGTCACCTCATCATGAACGCCATTGAGCAACTCAGACTGAACCGCTCCCGGCGAAATGACCGTCGTACGCAGGTTGTAGGGTTTCACTTCAGCCCGCAATCCCTCGGACAGCGCACGAACCGCGAATTTCGTGGCCGAGTAAACTGCACTGTTTTCCAGAACGCGATGGCCTGCAACTGAAGATACATTAATGATATGGCCGCTTTTCTGCGCTTTCATGTGTGGAAGCGCGCCTGCAATACCATAGAGAACGCCTTTGATGTTGACATCAATCATCAGATCCCACTCGTCAACGCGCAGTTTTTCGAGCGGGGATAAAGGCATAACACCTGCATTATTGAGCAGAACGTCGATTCGACCGTAAGTCTTGACAGCCGTATCAATCAGGTTCTGAACCGAAGCTCGGTCCGTCACATCCGTTTCGATCGCCAAAGCTTTGCCGCCTTTGGCCACAATATCGTCAGCAAGGACTTTGATCCGGCTTTCACGCCGTGCTCCCAGAACGACAGTCGCCCCCAATGCCGCAAGATGCCGGGCGGCTTCTGCTCCGAGACCACTGCTGGCCCCCGTAATGACAACGATCTTGTTTGCAACATTATTGTTCATGGATAGTCTCCGGATTTTTAATGGTCGATTTTCTGAAATTTCAGGACGAAGTTATCCCCCTCCCCGATGGCGGCATATTTGGCGTGATCCTTGTCCCCTAACGCGAAGGTCGGCGGTAATGTCCACACGCCCTTCGGCCAGTTGGCGGTATCACGCGGATTGGCGTTGATCTCCGACGATCCCACCAGCCTGAAACCTGCTTTTTCAATTAACGCGATCGCATAAGACTGACGGACATATCCATCTTCCGCACGCGGATCCTGCGACGCATTTGTATGGCCGCGATGGTCCTCGACACCAAATATACCACCCGGCTTCAAAGCCCGATAAATAGCTGCAAGCATTTGCGGCGCATTACCGGCTTCCATCCAGTTGTGCAGATTGCGAAAAGTCAGGACAAAATCGACACTGTCTGGCGCGACAAAATCGAGATGGCCGCTGTCAAACTGCGTTGCCCTGAATGTTTCCTTGAGTTCAGGGTGAGCGGCCACCATCTTGCTGAAGGCGGAACTTTTTCCATCTTCCGGACCAAGAGCCAGCGTATAGACGCCTTGACCATGCAGATATGGCCCCAGGATCTGCGTCCAGTACCCTCCGCCCGGCCATATTTCGACAACGCTGGCATTCGGACGCAAACCGAAAAACTGTAATTCCTCCAGAGGATGCCGAATGGGATCACGCGCCACAAACCGGGCATCGCGTGTGGGAGAATGGATTGCCTGTTCAAGCGTCGGTGCTGCCACTGCCTGACCTGCCGCGGTCATGGCAATAGCACATACGAGAGGATAAATCGCTTTCATGATATTTTCCCGTTCATATTTGACACACATGTGGCCGCACATTCCTAATGTAAGGGCTCTTTACCGGCACGATTAGCCCTTCATATCTGCATACGATCTTCGATTTTACTCATGAAACCGAAGGGGTGCCTGCCTCATAACCCATTTCCTCGACAAAGAGCGAAAATGGCATGGAATTTTGATGATGTTGGGGAAAGCAGAGATGATATCCGGTCCAGTATGGACACCAATCCTGAAGCACTTTTACCAGACGCCCATCGGCAATATATTTCTCCGCAACCATTTCCGGCATATGCGCCAGACCCAGCCCGTCCAGACAGGCATCCCGCACAGGAAAGATGCTGTTAAATATCAGAGGACCATCAACGCGGACCCTGACGTCCCGACCGTCCTTTTCAAACTCCCATGCATAGATCCCGCCATGTGTTGGCAGACGCATCGTGATGCATCGATGTTTCAGAAGATCATGTGGAACCTTCGGTTTGGGATTTTTCCTGAAATAGGATTTCGTTCCGACAACAACAAAACGAATATCCGGCGTGAGAGGCACCGAAGTCATCTCCTTGGTCACCTGCTCGCCCAGTCTAATTCCGGCGTCGAAGCGCTCGGCGACAATATCCACAAGCTTCAGATCTGCATGGATCTCGATTTTTATGTCAGGATATTTTTTAAGAAACTGCTCCATTTTTGGTCTGAGGAGATAGGCAATGACATCGTCAGTCGCGGTGACACGGATCATACCGCTTGGCGCGTCACGCAATTCGGCCAAAGAGGCAATCTGGCTTTCAATCTGATCGAAATGCGGGCCAATGTTGCGGATAAGATAATCACCCGCGTTCGTAGGCGTCACACTTCGCGTGGTCCGTGTCAGCAGTCGCAAACCAAGGCGCTCTTCCAATAGCCGGATCGTGTGGCTCAACGCGGACTGCGAAACACCCAGCTTAGCAGCAGCGCGCGTAAAGCTTTTTTCGCGCGCTACGGCCAGAAACGCGATCAGATCATTAAAATTCTCGCGAGACATATATGAGCCTTTTTCATGAGCATGATCATATTGTTTAGGGATAACTTCAGTTTCCGTCGAGGTGTAGCAACTGCATCCCCATATCGGGCTTCTCCCCGAGAGTCTCTCGCCCACGCCGCTCCCTCGACTGAATTGATAGATTCAATCTGGCCTCATAGAGGCCTCGTAAGCCAGTTGTCGGCAGCGTCGTCATGTGTGCCCCAAAGAGCGTTTCGGCCCGCACCAATAATACCGATACGTAACGGATAAAACTCTTGATGCAAAACCGTCTCTGACGATTAGTGAATAGAATTCATAATCATATTCTAGGCTCAGGACCTATTAATTTATTGAACTGAGCGAGAGGTTGTGATTCACAGGCTTACCGATGGAGGGTAGGCCT